>CALIMD010000334.1 GCA_938028645.1 uncultured Alphaproteobacteria bacterium | reverse complement strand
GAAACAGCATCATATTCATAAAGGCCTTGTTGCGCTTTCGTGGTTGATTTGATGTGCCATTCAATTATGTTTTTATTTAGTGCTTTCGCAACCTCGTGTGCCAACACAGTTTTTCCGGTTCCCGGCTCTCCTTTTATCAACAACGGTCGTTCCAATGTTACGGCCGCGTTAACTGCAACCATTAAATCTTCAGTAGCTATGTAATTATCCGTTCCACTGAACTTTGTTTTGTCGTCCATTAATCCTCCATCAATTCTAGTCTATCTGAATCTTTGCAACCTGTTTACGTAATTTAATTATTCTATTTGCGTCACTGGGATATTGCTTTTTTTATTTTCTCTAATGCTAATTCCCCATTTTCATAGTCTGAACCGCCAGCCTGAGCCATATCCCACCTGCCTCCTCCGCCCTTACCGCCAAGAGCTGTTACTCCAAGTCGGACTAAATCAATAGCATTGTATTTACCTTCTAAATCCTTTGTAACTCCGACAACAAGAGATGCTTTTTTCGATTCTTTAGAAATAACTGCAACAATACCCGATTCTATTTCATTTTTTATCTCGTCAACCAAACCTTTGAGTTCTCTCGGAGGGACGCCTTCCAATACTCTTCCCACAAATGAGGTATCACCCACGTTTACAAAATCTTTATCTTTTTTGCTCGAGGTTCCAGCAGATGCCAACCTACGTCTTAGATCACCAAGTTCCTTCTCCAACTTCTTTTTTTCTTCGATTAAGCTGGAGACTCTACCTGGCAACTGTTCGGCTGTAATTTTTAATACGTTTGAGGCCTCCTCTAATAATTTCTCTTGCATGTCAAAATATTCTGAAGCACCGTCGCCAGTTACAGCCTCTATGCGACGCACACCCGACGCAACAGCACTCTCTGAGACAATTTTAAAAATACCTATATCACCCGTTCGCTCTACATGGGTTCCACCACACAGCTCAACCGAATAATTTTTTTTCGCATCACCATCAATAGATTTACCCATGGTAACCACCCGAACTTCATCTCCATATTTTTCGCCAAAAAGTGCCATGGCCCCTTCTTCAATCGCAGACTTGGGGTCCATTATTCGTGTAGTCACGGGTGAATTATCTCTGATTTGTTTATTCACATCAAGTTCAACTGATCTCAAAGTCGACCCGCTAACGCCGCGAGAATGACTAAAGTCAAAACGAAGTCTTTTCTCAGCAACTAGAGAACCTTTTTGTGCGACATGGTCGCCGAGATGCATTCGCAAAGCCTCATGCATAAGGTGGGTCGCTGAATGATTCGCTCTCAACCTGTCTCTGCGCTCTTTATCTACCTGCAATTCAACGAAGTCCCCAACCTCAATTTTCCCATTTTGCATCTCTCCCATGTGGAGAAACAAGTCATCAACTTTCTTTTTTACATCCGTTACATCTATCACCGT
The DNA here is from genome assembly GCA_938028645.1 of uncultured Alphaproteobacteria bacterium. Lineage (GTDB taxonomy): Bacteria > Pseudomonadota > Alphaproteobacteria > Thalassobaculales > Thalassobaculaceae > UBA7326. The sequence goes on along the minus strand of CALIMD010000334.1, from coordinate 2,963 downwards.
CCCATTGGCCAATAATATTCTACCCAGATCACCAACCTGGCCTCCCGATTCACCATAAAATGGTGTCTGATTCAGCAATACAATCACTGAAAGCGTCTTTTCTCCTGCCTCAACAGAAGAAATTTGTTCATTATTTACAACCAATCCTAAAACTTGCCCTTCCGCATTTTCTGTTGAGTACCCCAAGAATTCCGTTGGACCGATGTTTTGCCTAATATCAAACCACAAGTCGTCGGTCGATGCATCTCCTGACCCAGACCACGACGCCCGAGCAGCCGCTTTCTGCGCATCCATAGCTTTTTGAAATTCGGCCACTTCTACTGTACGCCCTTGTCCTCGCATTATGTCCTGCGTGAGATCTAGGGGAAAGCCATACGTATCGTAGAGTTTAAATGCTACTTGGCCAGGGAGCTTGGCTCCTTCACTCAGCTTACCTGCCGCATCCTCTAATTGTCGCAGCCCGCGTCCTAGCGTATCTTTGAATTTTGTTTCCTCAAGCTTTAGCGTCTCAACAATAAGGCTTTCTGCTCTTGCTAATTCATTGAATGCCTCTCCCATTTGTCGAATTAGAGCAGGAACTAATTTCCATATCAAAGGTTCTTTGCATCCAAGGAGGTGTGCGTGTCTCATAGCCCTACGCATAATACGGCGAAGAACATACCCTCTTCCCTCATTAGACGGCAGAACCCCATCAGCGATCAAAAATGACGAGGCACGCAAATGATCTGCAATCACACGGTGCGACACAAAATTCGGTCCATCTGGATCCATATTGGATTCGTTTGCAGATGCCTCTATTAAACTTCGCATCAAATCTATGTCGTAGTTATCGTGCTTACCCTGTAATATAGCAGATATTCTTTCTAACCCCATGCCTGTATCGATAGAAGGGCGGGGAAGATCAATACGTTGGTCTTTTGAAATTTGTTCATATTGCATAAAAACAAGGTTCCAAATTTCTATAAATCTATCACCATCCTCTTCTGGACTACCCGGCGGTCCACCCGCTACTTGGTCACCATGGTCAAAGAATATCTCCGAGCAAGGCCCACACGGACCCGTATCGCCCATAGCCCAAAAATTATCTGATGTGGAGATTCTTATTATTTTACTGTCATCTAAACCCGCTATTCGTTTCCACAGCGATGCAGCTTCTTCATCCTCCGAATAAACAGTTACAAGGAGTTTCTCTTTAGGCAAGCCATAATCTTTTGTGATTAAGTTCCAAGCATTTTCGATAGCAACATCTTTAAAATAATCACCAAAAGAAAAGTTACCGAGCATCTCAAAAAACGTATGATGACGTGCTGTATATCCAACATTCTCTAGATCATTATGTTTGCCTCCCGCCCTAACACATTTTTGGGATGTAACGGCCCTATCATATTCACGTTTTTCTACACCCGTGAATACGTTCTTAAATTGAACCATTCCGGCGTTCGTAAAAAGTAACGTGGGGTCATTTCGAGGGACTAGCGAACTCGATTCAATCACCTCGTGTTGATTGCGCTTAAAAAAGTCCAAAAAGACTTCTCTAATTTCGTTTGTGGTCTGCATATATATTTTACCCTAGCGAGGTTTAAGAATTAGCTAAAATGCCTCAACCGTTTCTTGTTCCCCTACTTTCTACTGAATCAATAGAACCAAGTCCAGCAAGGGTATATTAGTTTATGCTAAAGGGGTAATTTCTTAAATCTAAATAGATGCTGCGGCCGCAACGATAACTCGCATGCTTTCAAGTATTCCTTTTAAATTAATCGAGATTTTCGTCTATATCATCCTCGGTCTCTGGACCAACTAACATGGCTTCCGCCACTAACCCTGCGTTTTCCCTTACTGCGTTCTCTATAGCCTTTGCGACAGAAGGGTTATCTGCCAGGAATTTTTTAGCATTTTCCCTGCCTTGGCCAATCCTCTCTTCATTGTGACTAAACCAAGAGCCCGCTTTTTCAACAATATTTGCGTTTACGCCTAAATCTAGAAGTTCGCCGAGTTTAGATATCCCCTCACCGTACATTATATCAAACTCTATCACACGGAATGGCGGTGCAACTTTGTTTTTAACTACTTTGACACGTGTTTGGTTTCCAACAATTTCATCTCGATCCTTAATAGCCCCAATTCTTCGAATATCTAAACGAACAGAAGAATAGAATTTTAAGGCATTACCTCCGGAGGTTGTCTCTGGGCTACCAAACATTACTCCAATCTTTAACCTAATTTGATTGATGAATATTACTAGGCAATTAGATTTGGAAATGGAGGATGTCAGTTTTCGTAATGCCTGACTCATCAGACGTGCCTGCAAACCAACATGAGTATCGCCCATTTCCCCTTCTAGTTCTGCACGAGGCACTAGTGCCGCAACCGAATCAACAACCAAAACGTCTATCGCACCTGAACGAACTAACGTATCAGCTATTTCCAATGCCTGCTCACCGGCATCAGGTTGAGAAATCAATAGTTCGTCTATATCAACACCTAGTTTTTTCGCATAAGCAGGATCCAATGCGTGCTCTGCATCTACAAACGCACAAACACCTCCTTTTTTCTGAGCTTCTGCCACAACATGAAGTGCTAAAGTTGTTTTTCCTGAACTTTCTGGGCCATAAATTTCTACAATACGACCACGAGGGAGGCCACCTATTCCAAGAGCTATATCTAACCCTAGGGAGCCAGTTGAGATAGAATCGATATCTACGGCATTTTGTTGATGCCCCAATTTCATGACAGAACCTTTACCAAAGGCTTTTTCTATTTGACCAAGGGCAGCTTCTAAAGCTTTTGTTTTATCCACAGAGTCTCGCTCCACGACGCGTAATGTTGTTACAGACAATTCACCCTCCATATGTCATGTGTTATATGCATCTTGCAAGACATCGTTTTTCGAGAAGCAAAAACTAGAGTTAGTTTGAATAAGATTGCTAAGGTGATGCGTTCAAAAAGCATATAAATAAATTTAA
>CALIMD010000333.1 GCA_938028645.1 uncultured Alphaproteobacteria bacterium | reverse complement strand
TCAGCAATAATTTTTATAGATAATATTCTATCGGTAATATTATGTTCATAAAACACTGATAATCGATATCTCAAGAAGGTAATATAATTGTAAAGGGTCTTTAATGGTTGTCCGTATTGGTATAAATGGTTTTGGCAGAATCGGTCGGCTAGCAACCCGCACTTTCTGGGATAGAGCCTCAGAGTTCAATGGTTCTGGCGATCTGATGCAAATAGTTCACATTAATGAAATAAATGGTGACATCGAAACTGCTGCACATCTTCTTGAATTTGATAGCATTCACGGTCGTTCAAAGCTTGATATCAAGGCTAAGGATAGAGCATTAAAGATAGAAAACGAAGATTTAACATTTAGTTGTTTTGATGCTCCGGCGAGTGGTCATTGGAAGGCCTTGGGTCTTGATCTGATGATTGATGCATCGGGTCAGTTTAAAAAAACGGAGGATCTTCAGCCATACTTTGACGCTGGGATAAAAAAGGTAATTGTAGCTTGCCCAGTCAAAGATCAAAATGCTTTGAATATTGTTATGGGTGTTAATGATCATCTTTATAACCCCAAAAATCATCATTTGGTAACGGCGGCTTCATGCACAACTAATTGTCTGGCTCCCATAGTCAAGGTTATTCAATCGGAAATTGGCATTGAACATGGTCTGATTACAACAATTCATGATGTTACTAATACACAGACTGTGGTTGATAAACCTCATAGGGACTTGAGACGGGCACGGTCTTCTCTAGTGAACCTAATTCCGACATCTACAGGATCTGCAACAGCGATTGGGCTTATTTTTCCCGAATTAAATGGAAAGCTGAATGGTTTAGCTGTTAGGGTGCCGTTGCTAAACGCGTCGTTGACCGATTGTGTCTTTGAGATGAGTCGTTCAACCACGGTCGACGAGGTAAATAATCTTTTCAAAAACGCCAGCCAGGGCGATTTGGCTGCAATAGTAGGATACGAGGATAGGCCTTTAGTATCTTCTGATTATTCTGGAGACACGCGATCCTGCATCATCGATGGCTTATCCACAATGCTTGTCGACAACAGGCAATTAAAAATTTTAGCATGGTATGATAATGAGGTGGGTTACGCGAATAGGCTCATGGAGCTTGTTTACAAGGTTGCTTCCAGTATCAGAAGTTAGGATCCATTAATTGACGAATATTAGAAATTATATCGTCGTAACAGCGGCTTACTGGGGGTTTACCCTCACAGACGGTGCATTAAGAATGCTGGTTCTTTTGCACTTTCATACTTTGGGGTATTCGCCATTTGAACTGGCAGTACTTTTCCTTCTCTACGAATTGATGGGAATTGTGACAAATTTAATAGGAGGTTGGTTAGGATCGCGTTTTGGTGTGAAACTTACCCTACTCTCAGGATTGGCCCTCCAGGTATTCTCTCTGTTTTTGTTATCTCTTCTTAATCCATTGTGGTCGGCAATATTGTCGCTAGTTTTTGTTCTTTTTGCTCAAGGATTATCTGGAGTTGCTAAAGATCTCTTGAAAATGAGTTCCAAAAGTGCAATCAAATTGGTGGTTCCCAAAAGTAATCATTCGACGCTTTTTAAGCTTGTGGCTTTGCTAACGGGTTCAAAGAATGCACTTAAAGGCATAGGGTTTTTTCTAGGTGGTGTACTCTTATCTGTTTGTGGTTTTGTTTACGCTCTTTGGATTATGGCGGGTGCACTATTTGCTCTGTTGATCTTAAGTGGTTGGCTTTTACCAAACTCGATGGGTAAAGCACAGACAAAGGCGAAGATCAAAGAAATTTTTTCTCAGTCCAGGCCCGTAAATATTTTATCTATGGCGAGGGTTTTCCTATTTGGTGCACGTGATGTGTGGTTTGTTGTTGCATTACCTGTTTTTTTATTGAGTGAGTTAAATTGGAGCTTCAAGGCTGTTGGCGGGTTTCTAGCCCTTTGGATAATAGGGTACGGGATTGTTCAAAGCTTGGCGCCTAGTCTAATCAAAAGTTCTGAAGATGGGCATTCAAAAGAACTTAAATACGCGTCTGCATGGATGGTAATTCTGTGTCTTGTCACTTTTGCGATTACTCTAGCAGTTGAATTGCAATTCCATGTTACTTTAAGCCTTCTATTTGGTTTGGCTATATTCGGATTTTGCTTCGCAGTAAATTCTGCTTTGCACTCATATCTAATTTTGAATTTCTCCAATGTTGATAATGTTGCACTGTCGGTAGGCTTTTACTATAGCGCTAATGCTGCAGGAAGATTATTGGGTACACTTTTATCTGGCATTGCGTATCAAATTGCTGGACTAACAGGGGCTCTTGCAGTTGCTCTAAGCATGCTGATTATTGCTGCCGTGTTCACCATGCTGTTGGCCCCCGCGTGTAACAGAGATAAGTCCCATCTAGTTCAATAAAAAACAAGGCAGTTTTTAGAAATCAATTATATTATACCTTTATCTCTAAGGTTGTTTATTTGGTCATCCGTATATCCCGTTTCTCCCAGGATTCTATCTGTGTTCTCCCCAAGTTTTGGAGCAGGATCGTTCAAGGGTTGATCTCCAGAAGATCTAATTGGGTGAGCGACCATTTTAAAAGTTGTATTTGGATTTGCCGGATTGGTAAATTCATGAATACTATTTCTTTCCGAAACGAAAGGATTATTCATAGCCTCTCCAATATCGAAGATTGGCGCAGCGGGCACACTGCCAGCAAACGTGGCAAGCCATTCTTCGGTCGTTTTTTGTGAAAGTGTTTCGTCCAGCATTTGTTGCAGAGTTTCACGATGTTCTAATCGGTTTTTAAATAAGAGGAAACGAGGGTCTTTAGACCAGCTAGCTTGTCCGAGCTTATCACAAAGTATTGGCCAGAATTTTTCTTTGTTACACATTATAAAGATCCAGCCATTCTTGGTTTTATATAACTGACAAGGTGTTAAGGATGGATGGGCAGATCGTTCGAGTCTTTCGGTCACTACGTTGTCATTAAGATACCAAGTGGATAAGTAACTTGTATTATGCAAAGCCAAATCGAAGAGTGAAACATCCATGTCTCGTCCAATACCAGACGAACGAGCGGCAACCACGGCAGAAACTAAACTAAAGGCCATTGCAAGGCCTGTCATCATGTCAACAACAGATAATCCAAAACGAGCTGGTGGTGTTCCTGGCTCGCCTGTCAGAGAAAACCATCCTGTTTCCGCCTGCATAAGGTAATCGAAGCCTGGCCAGGTTTGTCTTGAACCGGATCTGCCATAAGCGCTGAGATGGGCGCATACAACCTTTGGATTAATGGCTTTCAGTGATGCGTAATCTAAACCAAGTTTCTCGGGGACGTCTCCCCTGAGATTATTTGATACAGCATCGGCTGTTTTTACCAATTCGTGAAAAACAGCTAATCCCTCTGGCTTTTGAAGGTTGATCGTTACGCTTTTTTTATTGGCGTTAAAGCTGTGAAAGAACTCGCTGTCTTCTGACCCCAAAAAATATGGACCCACTGCCCGAGACATGTCGCCGCCATCGGAGGGGTTTTCGATTTTAATTACCTCGGCGCCCTGATTTGCGAGATACATGGTTCCAAATGGTCCTGCGCCGTATTGTTCTACTGCAAGAACCCTGACCCCAGTTAATGGTTGCATCCGTTTATCTCTCAATCATTCAGTTTTTTGTGCATTGATATTTTTACTAATGAACTGTTGAATTGACCGCAATACTAATTCGGGGTTTTCGCGATGAGGGCTATGGCCGATATTGGATAAAATTTTCTTCTCACAACTGCCTGAGACATGTTTCTCGATAGTATCGAGTTGTGACAATGTGCCATAAGTATCCATTTCTCCTTGGATTAAAAGTGCTGGACACTGAATGTTAGACAAGCAAGATACTATATCCCAAGTAAGAAATTCTGGATTAAGCCATATATTATTCCAGCAGCGAAAAATCATTTCCGGTTCGCGATGATGTTTTGCCAGACTAGCTTTGAGCCCACCTTGCTCGAAGGCTTTTTTTGCAGCCTTCAAACCAACCAATGAGATTTCTTCTACGAATACATGTGGTGCTTCCATAATTAGCCCCGTTATTTCGGTATCCGCCGAGCTCGCATGGATTAAAGCAATTGATGCTCCGTCGCTATGGCCATAGAGGATAGGGTTGCTGATATCAAAGTGCCTCAATATTTGTGGAAGTATATACAGAGCCTCCTTATGCATATAGTTAGCATCGAATTCGCTATTAATGAAGTCAGACTGACCATAACCATGACGAGAATAAACGAAGACTGAGCAATTAATTAGATTAGATAGTTTTCTTGGAAGATCCCGCCAAAGCGATAAGGCGCCTAGGCCCTCATGCAGCATAACTATCGTTGGAGCGGCTGGTCTTTTCACCTGATAAAAGGAATACTCTATTCTACCATCTGCGATGGTTACCAGATTTGTCATTTATTATTTCACACTAAAACTAGGCTTTATTCCGTAATTTAAATCTTTGTATTTTGCCGGTTGCCGTCTTCGGTAACGCATCAGAAAATTCAATCCAACGAGGGTATTTATAGGCAGCTAAGTCAGAACGAACAAAATTTTTCAATTCTTCCGCTAGCTCCTCTGATGGTACCGATCCGTCCACTAAGACAATGAAGGCTTTGGGTTTTATCAGTTCATCTTGGTCTGGATGCCCGATTACTGCGGCCTCTAAAACAGATGGATGTTTGATGAGCGCGCCTTCAACCTCGAAGGGAGAGACATAGATACCACCAACTTTGAGCATGTCATCGTTACGGCCACTGTAGGTCATCACACCGTTATCGCCCATAGTGTAATTATCACCAGTTCGGGTCCATTCCCCTCGGAAAGTGGCTTTTGTTTTTTCTCTTTGCCCCCAATACATTAAGGCCGAAGTAGGTCCAGAAACTTCAAGAATGCCTATCTCGCCAATGCTACAAAGTTCACCCGCTTCGTTAATAAGACGAACCTCGTATCCCGGTACTACTCGACCTGTGGTTCCGGGTTGAATGTCATCGATTTCATTGGAGACAAAAATATGAAGCATCTCGGTGGTACCTATACCGTCAAGAATTTCAGTTCCAACCTTATCTTTCCACCGATGAAGTAAGTCGGCTGGCAATGGTTCGCCTGCGGAGACAGATAAGCGTATGGAATGTTTGTTTTTTTCTGGTAATTCACTCGCTAAAAGCATTGCAAAGAGCGTTGGCACGCCAAAAAATAAAGTAGGTTGAAACTCTTTGAAAATGTTTACTACCGATTTTGGGTCTGGTGGTCCGGGTAGTAAAACGGATGTCGCACCGACAGCCATTGGAAAAGTAAGAGCGTTACCTAGGCCGTAGGCGAAAAAGAGCTTTGCAGCCGAAAACACAACGTCGTCAGATGAAATTTTTAAATACGGAATGGCATAGAGATCTGCGGTTGGCAATAGATGTGAGTGAAGGTGCACCACCCCTTTTGGTAAGCCAGTTGTCCCTGAAGTATACAGCCAAAAACATATATCATCTGGTTTAGTATCAGCAGATACAAAAGTTGTTGGGGATTCAGATGTCAATGGATATAGGGTGTGGTATTTGGAACATATCCCATCAACTAGTACAAGGGGGGGGATTTTTGCTTCTTGAAGAACTGTCTCTATCAGACTATCGCTGATTACAAGGCCAGCGGCATCGGTATCTGATATTATATAAGAATAATCCCGAGGAGTGAGCCTGGTATTTAAGGGAACAGGAATAACACCAGCTTTTATTGCTCCCAGAAAACAGGATACAAATTCAATACTATCCAGCATAACCAATATCAAACGAGACTCTTTTTTCAATCCTAGTTTCTGGATAGCATTACTAAATTGGGAGGCTTTTTCTGCAACCTGGTTGAAGGTATATTGGCCATTTGAATCGATGAAGGCTATCTTATCGCCGCGGCCAGCGTTTAGATTTCTCTCTATTAAATCGTCGGCAGCATTGTAAAAAGGGCCTACATCCTCTTTTTCGACAATCATCCCCTCTTCTCCTTTCAGGCCCATTAAAAGTCCCAAGAAATTGAACAATGTCAAACTTTTTAGTGTTAATGTCCAGCAAACATAAATAGGCAATCATGACTAGATCTTGTAATATAAAGAAAAATCTAATTGTTTAAAAAGCACCTAATGACAATTGATCCGTTGATTTTAAGAGCTCTCGATTATCCTTATTCTTACCCAGAGTGCGATTTCGTCTTGGATAACGGTTCTGCTGCGCCGCTTCAGGATAGAGATAGCCTTGAGGGCAGGACCCCAGTGTTAGCCATAGGGTCGAATAGATCACCTGAGCAGTTACTCAGAAAATTTGGTGACCAGGATTTTCTTCCAGTAACATGTGTTAAACTGTGTGACTACGATGTGGTTTATGCAGCGCATATTGCCTCATATGGTTCAATTCCTGCTGTATTGGCTCGCTCGCCAGGAACGATAGTCGATGTAGCGATAACCTGGCTCACGAAATCACAACTCAAGCGTATGCATGAGACCGAGGCTATTGGAATAAATTATGATTATGGCGTTGCTAATTCTTTAAAAATAAACGCCGACTACGATTATAAAAATCAGAATATTGGTTGTTACTTAGGTCGGCGTGGGTGCTTAAATATTATGGGTAATGTAATTGCTTTAAAGGAAATAACGGCGACGAAGCGCGTATTTGGTGCGTTTAGCCAGTCGGAAATACTCAAGAAAATCTGGTTGCATGAACAAAAAGAAATCCAATTTGAGGTTTGGTTAAAGAGTCTAATTCAAAATAGAGAGGCGCGTCAGACTATTACAGCTACCTTTGAGCG
>CALIMD010000332.1 GCA_938028645.1 uncultured Alphaproteobacteria bacterium | reverse complement strand
AAAAAACCTTACGATAGCTTCTAATAATGCTGGGGTTGATGGTTTTGGTTTGGGATTACTTTTGCAGGATATGCAAGTAAAAAAAATGATCTCATCCTATGTTGGGGAAAATGACCTCTTTATGCAGCAATATCTTGCAGGCGATTTGGAGATTGAATTTAATCCACAGGGGACGTTAGCAGAGAGACTGCGTGCTGGTGGAGCGGGAATCCCAGGCTTTTACACCGCTACTGGAGTAGGGACAAAAATCGCAGAGGGCAAGGAGCTTAAGGATTTTGATGGTAAAACATATGTTTTGGAACGTGGATTGAAAGCAGATTTAGCTATTGTCAAAGCCTGGAAAGGTGATGAACAAGGTAATTTAACATATAGAAAAACCGCTATGAATTTTAATCCAGAATGTGCGACAGCAGGAACCGTTACAGTCGCAGAGGTTGAAGAATTAGTGCCGGTTGGAGCTTTGGACAAGATGTCTATACATACCCCGGGAGTATATGTTCAAAGGATATTCGAAGGAAAACACGAGAAACGTATAGAACAGCGCACGACGCGTGCAGCTTAATGGGAGAATATTGATGCCTTGGGATAGAAATCAAATGGCTGAAAGAGCAGCTTTGGAGCTAGAGGATGGATTTTATGTGAATCTTGGGATAGGCATTCCAACATTGGTGTCTAACTATGTTCCAGAAGACTATGACATAACATTACAATCCGAAAATGGTATGTTAGGGATGGGGGCATTTCCGACAGAAGACGAGATTGATCCCGATTTGATCAACGCTGGAAAGCAGACAGTTACTGAACTGGAGCGAACAAGCTATTTTTCCTCATCACAAAGCTTTGCAATGATCAGAGGTGGACATATTAACCTTTCGATACTCGGTGCCATGGAGGTGTCGGAGACAGGGGATCTTGCAAACTGGATGATTCCCGGTCGATTGGTAAAAGGCATGGGAGGTGCAATGGACCTGGTTGCCGGTGTGCAGCGTATTGTTGTAATCATGGATCATGCCAATAAAGCGGGTGAGTCAAAGTTGCTAAAGAAATGTAGCTTGCCGCTGACTGGACAGGGTGTTGTTGACCGGGTTATTACAAATTTGGGTGTTTTTGATATTGTGGAGGGGGGGCTCCGCGTAGTCGAACTAGCGCCAGAAGTCACAATGGATGAGGTGCATGAGAAGACCGAGGCTGCAATTGTAACTTAGATATTTATTGGGTTAGTGCGGAAATTCGCCCAATCGCCTCAGTGGCTTCATCTATAAGTTTGTCATATATCTCTTCCATAGGTACAATTGAGTTTGCGAATGCGGCTGCCTGCCCCATCGACAGAAGTGCTTTATTCCAATCGCCTGTTTTATATGCATCATAGGCATTACTTCCCTTTACGAATTCCCAGTATTGGTCAAAATCGTCGACTCCTGCGTTCTCTAGATGCTGAACTTTATGTGCGTATTCATTAATCATAACGCGGGAAGTATTTCTAAAGCTTGCCATGACTAAAGTGTTGTCAGCAGCGCCTGCATTCACCACTTGTTCTTTTACTTCTGGATGTGACCATACTTCCTTGGCGACAAGAACTCGTGTCCCTACTAAGACAGCTTCTGCCCCCATCCCGAGAACAGCTGCTATTTGTCGTCCATGTCCTATTCCACCCCCAATGACCACTGGAATTTTTATTTGTTCTGGACCAACAACTGCCTGAATGAGGCTACTTACTAATTCTAGACCCGGATGCCCTCCGCATTCAGCGCCGACTATTGTAACGGCATCTATGTCGAGTTTTCTGGCGGCAGATATCGCGTGTCTAACAGTGGATACTTTATGAAGTACGATTGCGTCAGCTTCTTTTAAATGGGGTAGGAAATCGGTTGGTGGCAGCCCTGCCGTCTCAAAGTGTCTTATCCCTGTATCAAGTGCGATTTTTAAATGGCCGCTTAGGACTTCATTTTCTTCTGGCCTCATTGATTGATAAAGATTCACTCCAAAAGGTTGTCCGGCGGTTAAATCCCATGCTTTCAACAACTCGTCCTTAAACTCAATGGGATCTGGGAACGTTTTCGCGGTTAAGAATCCCATGCCACCTGCGTTAACAGCGGATGCAGCATATTCAGCATTTCCTAACCACATCAGACCACCACATAGTATGGGATGCTTGATCTTAAATAGTTCCGTTATTTTCGTTCGAAAATATTGATTTCTCATTATTTTGTTTCTACACCATTTGGAATAATAAGAGCGTCAACCCCAGCTGCACCTTCACCGTTTGGCCTTACCATAAAGGGATTGATATCGATGCTTGATATTTTTTCAGCATTTTCGTGCGCGAAAACAGATAAATTTACCAAAGCCTCGGCTATAGAGTTAATATCCGACGGTTGAGCTCCGCGGGCTCCATGAAGCATTTTAATACCTTTTATTTCAGATATCATTCTGTGTGCTTCGGTTATATCGAACGGTGCGAGCCTAAATGTTACATCACCTAAAACTTCGACAAACACGCCCCCCAATCCAAACATCACAGCAGGCCCAAATATAGGGTCATTTATTACACCTAGAACCGTCTCGACCCCGTCGGTTATCATTTCAGATACAATTACCCCGTCGATTTCTGCATTTGGATAATGTGTTTTTCCTGCTTCGATAATACGACTAAAAGCGTTTTCAATATCATTGGCATTGTTAAGGTTTAGCGCAACGCCGCCCATCTCCGTTTTATGCAATATATCTGACGAAACTATTTTTAGTGCAACCGGCGCTTTAATACCCTGCCAAATCGAGACAGCTTCTTTTGCTGTTCTTGCAAGTTCTGAGTTGGCCATCGGTATACCGGCAGATGCTAATATTTTCCGACACTGATCTTCTCCCTGCAATGTATCAGGTGCCTGCATCACATTGGGTGAAAGCGCGGGTGCTTGAGCTGCTAAATTTTTTTCAAAAGATGTTCCAAAATGTATCAAAGCTGCTGCAGCGCGAACGGCCCTGGCGGGATCCTCCAGAATAGTATACCCAGCTTTTTCATAGTCTCGAACAATATCATCGGGCGCTACAATAGAAAGGATCATCGGCGCATTAACGTATTGTTCCCGGATATCTTTGAGCGTTTCAATTAACTGCTCTGATATCACTCTAGATCCCGCAACTACCGTGAAGAAAGCGACAACCGCGTCATAACCACCGAATTGCATCATACTTTCCATGAAGCGTTTTATAAGTGTTAGGTCGTTCAAGGCTTGCGCGGTGACATCTACGGGGTTTCGCACGCCGGCAAATGGGATCAATTCTTTAAGATATTTTTGTTGCTCTATCGGCATCTCGGCCACGTTTAATCCCGATGCTTCTGCCGTATCCGCCATCTGAACGCCGGCTCCTCCCGATATTGTTAATAGGCCGATCTTGTCACCACTGGGCATCGCTCCAGCCTGGCAAGCAAGCGCTATATCAAGAAGTTCTTCAATAGAGTCCACTCTAAAAACACCGTATTGTCTAAAAAGTGCGTCATATATTTCATCAGAGCCTGCTAAAGATGCTGTATGGGATGCAGCAGCTTCAGCACCAGCTCCACTGCGACCAACTTTTTGAAAAATGACAGGTTTTTTGTTTCTATACGCCAGCTCAAGTGCATCTCTTAAACCCGGGCCGTTACGAACACCCTCAGCATAAACGGCAATGACTTTCACTTCAGGAGACTGTGCATAATAAGCAATGCATTCCGATAGTTCTACATCAGCCTCATTTCCGGTTGTCACCCAGTAGGTACACCTGACACCCCGTTTTGCTGCTACCGTGTAGAGATGACTGCCAAACGCTCCACTTTGACTAGCGATAGCTATTGGTCCTGGCTTCACTGGGTACTGATCAATACTTGTTGTAAATGTTGCAAGCCAACCTGTTTTAGCGTTGAAGGTACCTAAGCAGTTTGGTCCTAATAACCTTATTCCGGTTTCATTGGAAATTTGAGTTAGCTCTGATTGCCATTCTGCCCCCTGAGCATCCTGCTCCGCAAATCCAGAGGTGAAAATAACAGCGGCGCCGACGCCTTTTTTAGCACAATCTCTGACTGTTTGAATCACAACAGCCGCAGGAACAGCAATGATCACAGCATCAACTTCCCCGGGAACATCCAAGATTGTTTTATAAGCTGGGATACCCTGTACGGTTTCACGGTTGGCATTTACAGCGTATACTTGTCCCGAAAAAGTTCCTTTCAAGAGATATTGAAGAGGGCGCCCACCGATGCGTTTGGCGTCGTCTGAAGCTCCTATTACGGCTACGGACTTGGGATCTAGGAGTTTCGATAATGGGCGACGGTTCATTGGTGTTCTATTATTCATTGAAAACTCACAAAGTTGATGAACGTATTTAAACAGTAGCTATAGGCGATGGAGGTGATCCTACGGCTCCGGGTAAGCGCAAAGGTGGAGCTGTCAAAA
>CALIMD010000331.1 GCA_938028645.1 uncultured Alphaproteobacteria bacterium | reverse complement strand
AGTTATACACTGTGGCTCTTTTTCTAAAACGATCGCCCCAGCTCTCCGCGTGGGTTATCTAGTCGCAGATTGGCATTTACTCTCTCAAATTATCGCCGTTAAAAATGATAGCGGTACAGGAGCCCTGGAACAAATGATGCTTGCTGAATACTGTAGTAATCATTTTGATGGTCATATTGATAGTCTCTCCAAAACCCTTAAGAATAAACTCGATACTTTAGTAGAAGCATTGCAAGTTCATTTTGGAACGTCGGCGGAATTTGAGCTACCGGAGGGTGGCATCTTTTTGTGGATTTCCCTGCCCGAACAAGTGGATACAATAAGGCTTGGCCAGTTAGCCGCCGGAGAAGGTATTGCATTAAATCCTGGACCGGAATGGTCTACAGATCAAAAACCTGCAAGTTCAAAGCTGCGTCTATGTTTTGGCCATCCGTCTAAGGAGACTATAGAGGAAGGTGTTTCAAAATTAGCAGAAATTTGCCATCGGGAATTTGGGGTGCCGTTGCGTGGTGCTAATAAGGTTAGAAGTTAATTCTTTTGTCTCCTAAAAATCAAACCGAGGAAATAGAGCAAACTTCGGAAGATCAAATTCAGCAAAAGAAGATCTTTAGAAAAATTGTTTGGCCGTTTGCCATAGCAGAAACACTGGTTTGGGCGGCGTACTATTATTCGTTCCCGGCTTTGTTGCCGACGTGGGAAGCAGACTTGGGTTTTTCTAAAACAGCATTAACCGGTGCTTTCACACTTGCTCTTATAGTGTCGGCTGTTACCGCCCCGATAGTTGGACGATTGATTGACTTTGGCTATGGTAAAGTCATTTTTGCTGGCGGTGCTGCAGCGGCGGCTATTCTTTTGATTTTGTTATCTCAATCAACTGAAATATGGCAATTCTATGCGATCTGGTTTGGTATTGGGATCGCCATGGCTGGTTCACTTTATGAAGCATGCTTTGCCATAATTACGTATAGTATGGGCGAGAAGGCTAAAAGGGCGATAACGATTGTCACGCTCGCAGCTGGTTTTGCAGGCACCGTGTCATTTCCAAGTGCGCATCTTCTAACGCAACTTTTCGATTGGCGAATAACCGTAATTTGTTTTGCAGTAGTAATAATAACAGTTTGCATTCCACTGATACTCTACGGGTGTCATCATGCGGACCAAGAAGCTTCTTACAGGGCCCCAAAACCTACACCCAATATTCGTAAAGCAATGGTGGTTACTAAAGCGCCGACATTTTGGCTCCTGGGCCTAACCTTCTTTTTACTCGCATTTAATCATGGGATGGTGATAAGCCACATGCGGCCCATACTTGATGACCGCGGATTGTCAGAAAGTTTTGCTGTACTAGCCGCATCTATGATTGGCCCAATGCAAGTAACAGGCAGATTGATAATGCTTGCATTTGAAAAATATGTTTCGGTGTTTACGATTTGTTGTGCTTGCTTTGCCTCGGCATTCATTGCTGGATGCGCCTTGTTGTTCTCTAGTTTTTCGCCTTTATTTATTATTCCATTTGTTCTTTTCCAAGGTGGTGGCTACGGGGTGCTGAGCATTATAAGACCGACAGTCATCTCAGAATTATTGGGACGCAAGGATTTCGGAACAATAGCGGGCTTATTGGCGATCGGTTTTATGGCGGGATCAGCATTTTCTCCAACTAGTGCTTCTATACTTTGGGAAACTGGTGGCTATGATCTAGTCATCATTGTCGTAGCAGGGATCCCAATAATGGCATTCTTATCTCTGCTTGCGGCCTGGAAGGCACGTCCGTAAATTAAACATTTGATTTAGCATTTTAATCTGGAGAATCCATCATTGATAATGTTGTCATGTGATGCTCAACATCTCCAAATTGACGTTCGATCATCGATAGTCTTTTAAAATAATGCCCGATGGCATATTCCTCGGTAATACCAATTCCCCCATGTAATTGAACGCCACCTTGCCCTACCTCTCGGCATGAGATCCCAATTTGCGCTTTAGTCGTTGCCATCGCATGGCGCCGTTTTTCAGTATCTTTTTCCGTCGTCATCATTGCCGCATATATCGCGATGCTGCGTGCTTCTTCTACCGCTACATACATGTCTGCTGCACGATGTTGTAAAACCTGGAAATCGCCAATAGGACGCCCAAATTGAGTTCTAGTCTTTAAATAATCAACGGTCATATCTAATACACATTGCATCGCACCTACCGACTCAGCGGCTACTGCTGCTATTCCGTGTTGCTCTATGTTTTCAATAATTAAAAATCCCTTGTCGCATTCGCCGAGCAAGGCATTTTGGGGAACAGACACATTGGATAACTTTATATCTGCTGCCTGCATACCATCAATCGTTGGGTAACTGTTAATAGTAATACCTTTTGTTTTTGCAGGTACCAAAAAGAGGCTAATACCGTCGGTACTTCTATCGCTTCCTTTTGTTCGAGCGGTTACGATTATAGTATCGGCTATACCTCCATGGAGAACAGTAGTTTTCTCTCCATTTAAAATCCAATTTCCATTTTTTAATTGAGCCCTAGTTTCCACCTGGCTTAATTGGTATCGTGATAGTCGTTCACTATGAGCAAAAGCCATGAGGTGATCGCCATTAGAAATTGCACTTAACAGTTCAGACTTTTTATTTTCATCAGCTGCAGACTGAATTGCAGTTCCACTAAGAACGATAGTCGCAAGATACGGCTCAATTAAGAGGCCAGTGCCAAAAGCTTCCAGAATAATCATTTGTTCTACTGGTCCACCATCAAAACCACCATAGTTACTGGAGAAGGAAAGTCCCAATAATCCTAAATCGGCTAATTGTTTCCATACTGTCTTGCTGTAACCATCGGCACTTTTAATTATTGCTCCGCGCTTTTGTAAATCATAGTTATCGGCAATCAGTCGGCTTACGCTATCTTTCAGAAGTTGTTGCTCATTAGAGAGTTCAAAATCCATTTTAAAGCCCCAGAATACCTTTAGAGATGATATTACGTTGGATCTCATTTGATCCTCCATATATCGTCGCCGCTCTGGAATTGAAATAGTGTGGAATTATTCCGAGTGTCTCCTCGAGTTCTGCTGGGAAGTCGCCCTCGTAAGCAGCGCGTATCTGTCCTGTAGGAGCCACCATTGGCCCGGCGACGTCTGCGAGTAACTCGGCGGTCGTTTGCTGAATCTCCGCGCCTCTTAATTTAAGCATCGATGTGGCAGGGTCAGGCGTAGAGTCGTTCCGTCTGCGCTGTCTATCTATTATTCGCATAATGGTAATTTCTAAACTTTTTAGCTGCATTTCAACCGTGGCACATTTTCGCTTAAATTGTGGGTCGTCTGCTAAGGGGCCGTTGAAACTGGGTAATTTCGCCGCTAGTTTTTTTGCTCTGCCTAGGCGTTCTCTAGAAAGGCCAACCCGAGCGATTCCGGTTCTTTCATTACCAAGTAAAAATTTTGCATAATCCCAACCCTTATTCTCTTCTCCAACAATATTAGATAAAGGGACGCGCACATTGTCGAAAAAAACTTCATTAACATGTCTGCTCTCATCAATTGTTTCGATCCCTCGGACAGTGACTCCCTCTGACTTCATATCAATCAATAAAAAAGAAATCCCCATTTGTGGTTTGGCCGCATTCGGGTTTGTGCGCACCAAAGCAAAAATCCAGTCTGCATTGTGCGCTTGAGACGTCCATATTTTCTGACCATTTACCACGTACTCGTCACCGTCTTTGACAGCGGATGTTTTTAAAGAGGCCAAATCGGAACCTGCCCCAGGCTCAGAAAACCCCTGACAGAACCATATATCGAGATTTCGTAATTTAGGGAGAAAGTATTTCTTTTGTCCGTCATTGCCAAAAGTACAGATTACAGGGCCAACCATATTAACGTTAAACGATAAAGGTTCAGGTGTAGGGGTCCTGAGCAATTCCTCAATAAAAATGTAGCGTTGGACTGCGGTCCAGTTAGTTCCTCCATATTCGACTGGCCAATGTGGAACCGCCCAACCTTTTTCGTTGAGTATTCGCTGCCAGGTGACAACATCTTCTTTGCTCCAATGAGGCCATCGTCCACCATTTTTACGAGCGGACTCTGGTAATTTTTCAGCAATGAATGCTCTTATCTCATCTCTAAAAACAATTTCCTCAGAGGAGAAAGCAAGTTCCATGGCATTTTATTCCTTATTTATTGTTACGAAATGGTGTTCCTTGGTATGTCTTTAAATGGTTTTCCCGCATCAAAACGAGTTTCCTTAGGCATATCCAGAACCCGCTCCGATATGATGTTTTTTTGAATTTCATCCGTCCCGCCAGCGATTGAGGAAGCTGGGAAAGAAATTAAGACTTCTGCAACGGTTCCATTTTCTGGACTGTCATCGCCACTTAACATCGAGTGGGCCCCTGAAATCATTGTGTGAACTTTAGCGGCAGCCCTTGCAACATTACTAGCGGCTAGTTTTCCTAATGAACCTTCCGGGCCTTGGGGTTTCCCCTGTTCTTGAGCAGAACGGGCTCTTCGTGCCGTCCATTCTGCTGACTTGTGTAATGTCATTAGTTTTGCGATTTCCTGGCGGACGGCAGGATCCTTGATAGCGCCGGTTTCTTTCGCCCTTTGCATTATAAGGTCGACACGACCAGCCCTTTGAGGATACCACTTGTATGGCGCCATTGTTGTCTCTATTTCGGCGCGTTCTTGGTCATATATTGGTCCCTCACTACTGGGGACCTGTCCCCACGCTCTTAATGAGTCAGCAGCTCTTCTCTCATGCATTAAAGTTGTTGTAGCGACTTTCCAGCCATCCCCTAACTCAGAAACTTGAAAATCGGGAAGAACTTCTGCATCTGTTAGGAATACTTGGTTAAAGGATGCATAGCCATTCATTTGCTTCAGTGGCTGCGTTTCAACACCAGGTTGTTTCATATCAATAATGAAATAGGATAGCCCATCATGTTTGGTTGCATCCATATCGGTTCGTGCTAAGAGCAAACCCCAATGCGCTTTATGTGCGCTTGTGGTCCATACTTTTTGCCCATTTACAACCCATTTATTGCCTACCATCACAGCCTTTGTGGTTGCCCCTGCTAAATCGGAACCACTGCCGGGCTCGCTGAAAAGTTGGCACCATACATCTTCCCCAGTAACGATGCGTCTTAGGAACTTCTCTTTATGCATTTCAGTACCGTGATTTAGTATTGTCGCTGCAGCTAACATACGGATCCCAGACTTGGGAATGGGAAGTGCACCAATGCGTTGAAATTCTTCCTCCACAATCGGAACTAAACCAACGGGTAGGTCTCGCCCATACCAATTGGAGGGCCAATTTGGCAACCCCCAACCGGAATCTGCTAATTTATTTCGCCATTCAAAAAGATCTAAATTTGGATCCCAGTTGTTCTCCAACCATGTTCGTGCCTCTTTGCGCACGTAATCTTCTGTATATTCTGTCATTTTCTTTCCTATCAAGCGTCCCAAATAGTCATCATTTTTTCGTGGTGGTGTGCTGGGTCTCCAAGAAACACTTCGGAACTTTTTGCTCTCTTAAACCATAAATGTGTGTCATTATCCCAAGTGAAACCGATGCCTCCATGCATTTGAATAGAATGAATAGCAGTTTGCATGTAGGCTTCAGATGAAGCTGCCTTTGCAATGGATGCGGCCTCCTCCGTTTCGTCGTCCTCCTCATCAAAAGCTGCCGCCGCAAAATAAGCCGCAGATTTAGCGAGTTCTACATCTGCCAGCATATCAGTAGCTTTATGTTTAGTGACCTGAAAGCTAGCTATGGATCGGCCAAATTGCATTCGCATTTTTACATATTCTAGAGCATCTTCGCGGAGACGATCAGCGCCTCCAACCATTTCATTAGACAAACAGATGATGGAACGGGTCATAGTTTTTTTCATTGGTCCTGCTGCATTTCCTTCTACCCCTAAAAGTTTTGCAGGAACTTGATCAAAATGAATTCGAGCGAGCTTTCTCGTCTCATCTACTGACTTTAATGGCTCTTTCTTGAGCCCACTAGCTTGTCCATCCACTGCAAATAGCGATAGACCTTCATCCTTTTTGGTGTTTGGAGTTCTAGCAAGTACAATGATGAGATCGGCTGTAGTGCCATCCAAGACAAAACTTTTAGTACCTGTAATACTATATTCGTTTTTACTCTTATCAAATATTGTAGTTAGGCCCGAATTATCCCACGATCCATTTTCCTCAGTGAAAGCGAGTGTGGCTACTGTGCTGCCTGATGCTATGCCAGGGAGAAGTTCGTTCTTTTGCTCCTCCGTTCCCGCATAAAGGATTGCGCTTGCTGCTAGTACTGCGGACCCAAAATAGGGGGCACATAAGAGCGAGCGACCCATTTCTTCTAATACAATACATTGCTCGGATAAACCAAAACCATGGCCGCCATAGGCTTCCGGTATTGCAACAGCGGTCAATCCAAGTTCTGAATTAATTTTGGCCCATTGTTCACGCTCCCATCCGTCAGCGGTAGCCATCAACCGACGCACCTCTGTAGATGGGGATTTATCCTCGAGGAAACGCCTTAGCACTGAACGGAATTCATCCTGTTCCTCAGTGAAGCTAAATTTCATATCCAATTATCCCAAACGTTATAATGCTGATGTAGGTAGTCTTTATATAGATTATTCGGTATTAAATCCAATGAACGATCCCTTTATTTCCTGAATATCCTGTATTAAATCAGGTGGAAAATCTTCATTTAAGCCAGTGGTGATTACATCTGCCATTTTACCAAATCGTTGTTGAATATTTTTCGCAATTTCATCGTGCTTGCCAATTGCACAAAA
>CALIMD010000330.1 GCA_938028645.1 uncultured Alphaproteobacteria bacterium | reverse complement strand
ATAGTGTCGTCTACGCAAAATACGTACGATATTATTTTTCTATTAGTGAATTGTAATCAATGGGTTTAAAGCGATCGATAGTGTTTTCTACTTTTGGCATTGGATACTTTAAACCTGTTGCACAGTTATAAAGTATGGCCGTTTCATTGGGTTTTATAGAACCTTCCTCCAACGCCCGCTTGTAAGCGGCAAACGTCGCCGCTCCCTCCGGACATAGAAGCACACCATCTTCGCGAGCGACCTCGTCTCTTGCTTCAAAGATTTCGTCATCTGGGATGGCAACTGCAAAACCACCCGAGTCTCTGACTGCCCGTAATATTAGAAAATCCCCCACCGCCACAGGCACCCTAATCCCAGCGGCTGCTGTATACGCATTTTCCCATACCGGTGCATGTTCCTTGCCTTCTTCAAAAGCTTTGACAATAGGAGCGCAGCCAGTTGCTTGTACAGCGACCATACGCGGTCGTTTGCTACCAATCCAACCAATAGCCTCTAATTCATCAAAAGCTTTCCACATTCCAATTAGTCCGGTACCTCCTCCAGTTGGATAAAAGATTACATCTGGAAGTTTCCAGTTCATTTGTTCTGCTATCTCGAGCCCCATCGTTTTTTTGCCCTCGATCCTGTAGGGCTCTTTTAGCGTTGAAACGTCAAACCAGCCAGTGATCTCTTTCCCATCTCCAACTATTTTTCCGCAATCATTTATAAGTCCATTCACTTTATAAACGCTGGCTCCCTGCAGTTCGATTTCTGATATATTTATTTCAGGAGTGTCATCTGGACAAAATATTGTTGTTTTTAACCCAGCATGACTTGCATAGGCTGCCATAGCTGCTCCAGCATTACCGTTAGTGGGCATTGCTAAGTGTTGTAATCCAAACTCTTTTGCCATCGCTACGGCTAATGCTAAACCTCTTGCTTTAAATGAGCCAGTCGGAAGTCGACCCTCATCTTTTACAATTAATCGTTCAGAATTTACGTTAAGCCTGCTGGCCATGGTTGGAAGTTGCATTAATGGGGTAGTTGTCTCACCCAGTGCAATCACGTTTTCACTCTTAGTGACTGGAAGAAATTCCCGATAGCGCCAAAACCCACCCTCGCGACCTTCTATTTCCTCTTTTGTGATTGCTGACGCTATTTTATCCAAATCGTAACGAACTAATAAAGGCCTGCCTGCTTTTGAAAGGCCTTGGGGTATACCTGCCTCATATTTTTCACCAGTTAATGAACATTCGAGATGGGTGACAAAGTTTGGATACTCTTTGTGTTTGAGGGAGGTCACGTCCTGCTCTCCTAAAAGATGTTGTATTTATTTTTGGTTCATTCTTTAATACAAGGGTCGCCATGTTTAAGGAAGACTATAATCGCAGTTAAATATTTAACAATTTGAAATAAGCAACAATTTTGACCAGTCCTGTTAAGAAAAATAGTGGTTAGCTAAACCCAATTAAGATTTGGTTTCCACTAGTTTTATGGTTTTTGGGAGCTGGTATATTTAAACGACAATTAGAAGGAGCCTTTCAAAAATGATCTATGAGTTTCGAACATATACCACCGGGCCCGGGCAAGCTCCATTACTTGCTAAGTATTCTGCTGAAATCGGACGTCCCATAAGAGGGGATGAACATGGAAAACTCGAAGGTTATTGGCTGACAGAAATAGGCCCGTTAAACCAAGTCATGCATTTGTGGTCTTATGAAAGCATGAACCATCGAGCAGAGGTGAAAGCGAAGCTTGGAGTTAATGAGGCTTGGCGCAATGAATATTTGACCAAGGCTGGGCCGCTTATCCGGCGTCAAGACAACAGAATAATGATAGCAACCAAACCTCTGGTCGCTCCTGATCAAGACGGGAATATTTATGAATACCGTTTTTACCGGTGCAAAGTCGGCAAAGCAAAAGTATTCGCAGATGCTATAACGGCTGCTATGGATGTACGAGAAAGGCATTCAAAAAACGTTTGTATATGGATGACCGATACTGGTCAGCCCAATGAAGTTTCTCATCTCTGGGTATATAAGGATTTAAACCATAGAGCGGAAGCCCGCGCGGCCGCGGCAGCTGATCCAGATTGGCAAAATTTCTTGAAAGATGGCCCAGATAGATTGGACGAAATGCATTCGACTGTTCTTATTCCGTGGTCTCATTCCCCATTAAAATAGGCATTAGAAGTTACGGTGACTATAAATCGCCGTAACTTCATTGTTAGAATATGTAGTTGGCGATCTGCTTGTGGAAACCATTTTCAATATCATAGGTGACTTTAGCTAACTCAGTGGTTAATAATTTAACGGGGAAACCCAATCATATTGTATATATCGGCGGGTTTTTTCCCAGATAGTCTCAACGACTGTAATGTTATGGATTTATCGCGTTTTGCCATTCTCTCCCCCTTGTTATCTGTTAAAATTTTGTGGTGTTTGTATTGTGGTACGTGCAGGCCCAGTAACTCTTGTAGCAACCGGTGCAGATGCGTTGCCTCAAATAAATCATTGCCCCTAGTCACAGTCGTTACTTTTTGAATAGCATCATCTACAACGACCGATAAATGGTAACTCGTTGGTATATCTTTACGGGCAATAACCACATCACCAAAAATTCCCGGTTTCGCACTCTGCGGCCCTTTATCAAAATCGTGCCAATATAGGGGGCCTACCATTTTTAATGCTGTTGTCATTCGAAGTCTAAGAGCGAATGGCTCTTCCTTTTGTATTCGCCGTTCACGTTCGGTTTCAGACAAGTACTGATCTGTGTTCAGTGGCATGATATTATTTGTTTGTGTCGGGATATTATGCGGAGCGGACAAAGCGTCGTTCAGTTCTTTCCTGGACAGAAAACAGGGGTAAATAATATTCAATGATTCCAATTTTTTTAGTGCTGCGGAGTAATCAGTAAGGTGTTCCGATTGACGCCGGGGGTTGTCCTCCCATTTGATATTTAACCACGACAGATCCTCTTCGATTTGTTTCTCGTATTTCGGGTCACATCTTTCTCTATCGATATCTTCAAACCTTAATAGTAAAGTGCCGCCTCCATCTATAGCTTCTTTTTCTGCGAATAAGGCTGAATAAGCATGGCCTAGGTGCAATAGTCCCGATGGACTGGGCGCAAATCGCGTTCTGGTTTTCTGTTCAGGCATAGCAACCTTGTAACTTTAGAGTTTAAAACCATTTAGGTTCTTTTTATTTATTAGGAATTATAAGAACCAATAGACTAACATTAAAACAGTATTATTTTATCTTTTTGAAATATAGTTGGAGAAAATTATGATGGACCTCGATGGACCACGCCAACCACCATCAAATGGCAAAAAGGCGAATGGATTGGTAATATTGCTGCATGGTTATGGAGCGGATGGAAACGATTTGATTGGCCTCGCTCCAATGATAGCAAGAGATTTACCAGAGGTAGAGTTCGTGTCGCCGCACGCACCATTCCCGTGTGAGATGTCCCCTTACGGTCGTCAATGGTTCAGCCTAGGTGATCGATCTAAGGAGTCAATGCTCGCGGGAGTAACAATGGCTTCCCAAGTTCTTAATGCGTTCATAGATCAGGAATTAGAAAAAAATAATCTGAATTCCGATAGACTTGCTCTAGTGGGTTTTAGCCAGGGCACTATGTTATCCCTATTTGTAGGGCCGCGCAGAGAAACTGCAATAGCGGGTGTAGTTGGATATTCAGGTAGGCTCATCGCTCCCGAACTTTTAGCTCAAGATATTAAGTCGAAGCCACCAGTGACACTAATTCATGGTGCATCTGATGATATGGTGCCCGCT
>CALIMD010000329.1 GCA_938028645.1 uncultured Alphaproteobacteria bacterium | reverse complement strand
CGTAATGTAGCTGATCAGATTGGTATCCCTCACTATGTGTTAGACTACGAAAGTCTTTTTCGCAACGCAGTTATAGATGATTTTGCCGATAGTTATCTCCGAGGAGAGACACCAATACCCTGCGTACGATGCAATCAGACTGTAAAATTTCAGGATTTATTAAAGACAGCAAAAGATCTGGGGGCAGATGCGCTGTGCACTGGACATTATGTGAAACGTGTCGTGGGCAATCAGGGGACGGAATTGCATTGTGGAGAAGATCCGATAAAGGATCAAAGCTATTTTTTATTCGCGACAACACGGGAGCAGTTAGATTATCTTCGATTTCCTTTAGGTCATTTTTCGAAAGACGAAACCCGAGCGCATGCCTCGAGGTTCAAGCTAAATGTTGCCGAAAAACCGGATAGTCAGGATATATGTTTTGTCCCAGACGGCCGTTATTCTGATGTAGTAAAGCGGCTTAGGCCGGGGGCCATCGATCCGGGGAAAATAATTCACATTGATGGATCTATTTTAGGAGATCACGACGGGATTATTAACTTTACAATAGGCCAAAGAAAAGGGCTCGGTATAGGGGGGCGGATTGCTGCTGAAGCTGTCGGGAGATCACCACCCTTGTACGTGTTAGAATTAGATCCTGTTCAAAAAACTGTGATAGTAGGCCCGAAAAGTGCCTTGGCTAGGGATACAGTAATCGTCAATCAGATTAATTGGATAGGCCCAGATATCCCGTTGACTGAGAGTGTAAACGTTCTAGTGAAGCTAAGGTCGACACAGGAACCTGTGCGCGGCACGTTGTTTCGCGGTGACAAGGATGAAGGCCGTATAGTACTGCAACAAAAACAATTTGGTATATCTTCTGGACAAGCGGCCGTATTTTACTCAGCTGAAGATAAAAGTAGAGTTTTAGGGGGTGGGTGGATAGTTGACACCGAACTCATCCATAAAATGTAATGAAATAAATTAAAATAACTGTATTATCTGCACAGTTAGTTGACAGTTCCTTCGGCGTTGCCTATTACCGTCGGCGCAGGTATTGTGGCGGAGTAGCTCAGGTGGTTAGAGCAGTGGAATCATAATCCACGTGTCGGGGGTTCAAGTCCCTCCTCCGCTACCAACTTTTCCCCTATAAAACAATGAATTACATGGTAAAATGATATGAAAGGGTCTTTTTTCATATTTTTATTGTTGCAAAACTGTTGCTCAAAGTAGGGGGCTCTAATGCGAGCATTTAAAATCAAATGACTGAACATGAAGAAAAAGTGGGGCCTAATTTTGTTACTCTTGGGCCTGCTGGCACTAATCACGAATTTGTAACCGGTAAGTATCTCGAATACCGTGGTCTAAAAAATGCCCAAATCAAACTCATCGATGATTTTTTAGTCGGGCTATCGATGATAAATAGTGGCAAGGCAGATTATATGATTCAGGTTGCTGTCCACCCTGCATGTGCAAATGTAGTGGCCACAGCGCATTTTGACTATGGTATACATGTGATTGATACTTTCATTTCCCCAAGTAAGGAACTTGGTATAGTCACTCGTAGGGGGATCAAAACTCCTAAAACGCTAGCTCTTCAACCAGCAACAATAAAATATACTAATGTGGAGAAATGGCAAAAGTTGGTGTACGTCAATTCGATCATGCATATCCCAGAAGGCCTTTTAACCGGCAAGTATGATAGTGGCCTAACTACCCTCGAGGCTGCAGAAAAACATAAAGACCAACTTCGGGTTGATCTTCAAGTCGGCACTGTGGATGATCCTTGGCTGGTGTATGGAAAATGCCGTGTTTCTAGTGGTAATCTTGTCGCTTCTTCTTCAGGCACGGCATCCCAAAATCTATCTTCTTTTTGACGCCGAGAAATCCAAATGATGATCATAATTGGGTGGGTTGAGATATTTTCTAGTTACTTTCATATGCACTTTTAATGCAGAAAACTAAAAATAAAACCTAGGATTCATTATTAATTCGTATGATGTGCCATGCTTGACTAAACTGCAGAAAAAATTGACTTTATAATTTAGATTTGTGGTCGTTTCGGGAGAGCAAAATGGTTGGGATTACGAGAGAAAACTTAACCCAATTCAATAATGAAGGTTTTTTTCTCGCTAAAGGCTTACTGGATTCAGCAATTGATCTCGGTCCTTTTAAAGCCGAGTATAAAGCGGTTTTAGACAAAGCCGTATTAGATCTTCAAACCCGCGGTATTATTAAAAATAATTATATGGAATTACCGTTTGAAAAACGAATATCTCAAGTTTTTGAGGACAGCGATGGTGAATTAAATAAATATTTAGATATAACGCTTCCTCAAAAAGATATTAATAGCGAGACACCTATGCATTGCGGGCCGGCTGTATTTAATTTAATACGAAATTCTAAACTATTAGATGCTGTGGAGCAGTTTATTGGCTCGGAAATTTATTCTAATCCGACACAACATGTGCGCATCAAGCCACCGGCTCATTACCTAGCAGGCACAACGCGAGTATTGAGCGAAATAGACACGACAGTATGGCATCAAGATGCAGGAACCGGAACCTCTGATGCAGATCAAACTAACACATTGACCGTCTGGATTTCGGTGACAGAGGCTTCCATAGAAAACGGCTGTTTAATGGTGGCACCGAAAAGCCATCGGAAGGGATTAGTCCTACATTGCCATGATAAAAGAGCTAATTATAGCCGGCAATCAATACCAGAAAGATTGATTGGAGAAGACAGAGAGCCGATTGAGACTAACCCAGGGGATGTAATTTTCCTATCTAAATATACCATGCATTCGTCCTTGCCGAATTTGAGTAAAAATATTCGTTGGAGTTTAGACCTACGCTATAATCCAATAGGACAAGCTACTGGAAGGGCATGGTTTCCGGGTTTTGTTGCTAGGAGCAAGAGTAAACCAGAATCTGAGATGAATGACTCCAGCATATGGAAAATGTCATGGGAGAGAGCTCGGGAAAAGCTTACACGTACTCCACCAAGTTCTTTTCAGCGTTGGTCTGAAGATGACCCCAATTGCGCTTAAAGTGAGAGCGTTTAGCGCTAACATTAAAAAAAATACATGATGAATGTATCGGCAGTAATACCAACATTTAACCGAGGGCACTGTCTTCTTCGAGCCATTAATTCCATATTAGCTCAGACTACTCCTGTCGAGGAAATAATTGTTGTAGATGATGGATCGACTGATAAAACATATGACCTTCTGAAAAATAAATTGCTGGATATGCAAGGGCAGCTGCCCAATATTCGGTATCTTTATCAGGAAAATAAAGGTGTTAGCGCAGCAAGAAATTTAGGAATAAAAGAGGCGGAAAATGAATATGTAGCATTACTAGATTCTGACGATGCTTGGATGGAAACTAAGATAGAAAGACAGGTGTTAAAACTAGAGGAAAAAAAATTTTCCTGCCGAATAACTCACACAGAAGAGATCTGGATGAAGAACGGGCAAAGGATCAATCCAAAGAAAAAACATAAAAAAAGCGGCGGCTTTATTTTTGAGAAATGTCTCCCTTTATGCTGTATATCACCAAGCTCTGTATTATTACATCGAACTTTGTTTGACGATTATGGCTTTTTTGATGAAAAACTTCCTGCATGTGAAGACTATGATATGTGGTTGAGATTATGTGCTTTTGAAGAGGTGTTATTTGTGGACGAGGCCTTAACCATTAAATATGGAGGACATGCAGACCAATTATCTAGGGCATTTTGGGGAATGGATAGGTTCAGAGTTCAAGCTTTAGAAAAACTGATTAATTCGGGGGAGCTGTCTAAAACACAGCGTTCAAAAGCTTTAGAGATATTAGTAAAAAAAATAGAAATTCTTTTGCTTGGTGCCAAAAAAAGAGAAAAAAAAGAGACGATACAGAACCTAGATATGAAGTTAAACTATTGGTTAGAGATGATTTGAGGTGATGGTCAACAATCGTTCAAAAGTCGACGTCTCAAACTTCGAGCCAACGGTATGTTGGGTGGTTGCCTTAAAATCTGAAGCCAAACCAATAATTTCTCACTTTAAACTCGTTCATCAATCTGCAAATAGTATTTTCCCAATATATAGAAATCATAAATTAGGTCATTTATTAATAGTATCGGGTGTGGGCCAGATTAACGCAGCGGCAGCAACCGCTTATTTGGCTAGTGAAAGCGGCGCTCCTCCTTGGGCTGCGTGGATAAACCTAGGAATAGCGGGGTCTCTGGATGGAGATATCGGAAAACTTTATCAGGGAGTAAAGGTTACTAATCCAACTAAGGAAAAAGTTTTTTTTCCGGGTTATAGGTTTTCTAAAATAGTTTCTTTAGTCGAAATACAAACTTTAGACTATCCTAATTCAGTTAAAAATAATGGGGTTTTGCATGACATGGAGGCAAGCGGGTTTGTCGATTTCGCGACCAGGTTTTCTTGCAACGAATTGGTATTTTCTTTCAAGATCGTCTCGGATAATTCCGAGCAAGATATGAAATTAATAGATAAAATGATGGTGAATTCTTTGATAGGGGATAGGCTGCAACAGCTAGAAGCTTTGCTAGATGAGATCATCACATTGAGCAAGCTCGAAAAGCAAAGACTGCAGGTTCCAGATGAAGTTGAGGAAGTTTTTAAACAGTTTCATTTCTCTGTGACTAGGAGAAATCAATTAATACACAAATTGAGAAAATGGAAAGTTCAATTTCCTAACCGGTCTATTAGTGACTTAGTGAAAGAGGCTAAAACTGCAGCAGACGTCATTCGGAATATAGATGACGCTTTAACTGATATGAAATTTGATTGGACTTGAAGAATTGATTGATACAATTTTTATAGAAAAGGGGGTTGTAAATCACTCTAGAACACAATCAATAAAATCTAAATTTAAGAACTCAACTATAATTGAAGTTGATCGGTATCAGGAGATTTTCAACAAAAGATCACAAAATTTCAGAATTCAAAAACAAAACCCTGCTCTAATTTTGGCAGAAAAACATGATAATTTTGTACTTCCTGCACCGTCAGGATTCGGTCTGGCATCTACACGAAACTTTTACTTTTCACACATGTATAATTGTATTTATGACTGCCGGTATTGCTTTTTACAGGGCATGTACTCTTCCGCTAACTACGTGATTTTTGTAAATTTTGAAGACTTTTTTGATGAGATTGAGCAAAGTATTCAGGCAAATGGTGCACAGGATCTCACTTTCTTCTCAGGTTATGATTGCGATTCTTTAGCGTTCGAGAACATAACAGGATTTGCAGAGAGTATTTTACCGTTATTTAAAAGCTATCCAAAAGTAGACTTGGAATTTAGGACTAAAAGCGTTCAGCTGGAATCTTTAAAATCAGGATTTCCTACTGCCAATTGTATTGTTGCTTTTAGTATGATGCCAGAAGAATTGGCAAAAAGATTGGATAAAAAAGCGCCCAGCATCAAAAGAAGAATAAACGCTATAGAGAAACTAGCTGCTAGGGGATGGCCAATTGGTTTGCGGTTTGACCCCTTAATTTACTCCAAAGATTGGAAACAATTGTATAAGGGGCTGTTGATGGAAATAATGCATAGAGTGCCGAGAGAAGCTATTCACTCTATTTCCCATGGGCCACTTAGATATCCCAAAAAAATGTATCAAGATATTACAAAACTTTATCCGGAAGAGTTGCTTTTTTCGCTCCCAATGTCTGAGAATAACGGTTACGTAGATTATGGAGTTGATGTTGAGAACGAAATGGCTGAATTTTTAATTAAAAACCTGAAGAATTATGTGGAAGAAGCAAAAATTTTTCAATGTGTTGTCCAGGCGTGAGGTAGAAACCAATTGGATTCCCAACAAAAAACTGCTGTTGTGACGGGTAGTTCCAGTGGAATAGGGCGTGCTATTTCTCAGGACTTATTGTCGCATGGGTATAAAGTCATTGGCCTTGCTCGAGATCACAAGAAATTTGATCCTGAGAATAAGCATTACTTCCCTTACGAGATAGATTTGACTGATTTTGATCGAACGGTCTCCCTGTTAAAAAGGGTTTTGGCAGACCATGAAAAAGTTAATGTTTTGGTGAGTAACGCTGGCTTTGGAAAGTTTCAATCCCTAGAGAACTTTTCAGTAAAGCAAATTCAAAGGTTTTTGGATCTCAATCTACTATCACATATTTTAGTGTGCCAGATCTTAGTTAGATATTTTAAAAAGCAGATGGGTGGCGATATAATAATAATGGGATCGGAGTCTGGTGTTTTGGGTAAAAAGAAATCCACACTATATTCTGCAGCCAAATTCGGTTTACGTGGTTTTTCCCAAGCACTGAGGGACGAGGTGGGCTCTAGTGATATCAGGGTGTGTCTAATTAACCCTGGGATGGTTCGATCTCCATTCTTTGATGATTTGAATTTTTACCCAGGGAAAAATTTTGA
>CALIMD010000328.1 GCA_938028645.1 uncultured Alphaproteobacteria bacterium | reverse complement strand
AACATTCTACACGCATCAAAATGGATTATCTGATTTGCGAAAAGAATTGATTAAATATACCAAACGTTCATTTGGAGTAACGTTAGAAGAGGATAGGTTGACTGTTACCAACTCTGGAATGATGGCTATTTCATTAGCTATGCAGATGTTAATTAATCCTGGTGAAGAGGTGGTTGTTATTGGCCCAGTTTGGCCAAATATTTATTCTACTGTGGAATTAAATAAAGGGATAGTAACCCACGCTTCAATTAGAATGAACCATGACGGTTGGTCTCTAGATCTGAACGAGGTTTTTAGTACCGTAACAGATCGAACAAAAGCAATTTTTGTTAATACCCCCGGTAATCCTACCGGGTGGATAATGCCTGAAGAAGACCAAAAAGCACTTGTTGAGTTTGCGCGCGAAAAGAATATTTGGCTGATATCGGATGAAGTTTATCATTCTTTAGTTTTCGATAGGCCGGTAGCAACCTCGATGCTGAATTTTGCCGAATCAGATGATAAAGTCATCGTAGTAAATAGTTTTTCAAAATCTTGGCTGATGACGGGCTGGAGAATGGGCTGGATGGTGCATCCTAAAGGGATAGCTGAGACTTTAGCCAAATTGGTCCAGATATCGACTTCTGGGGTTCCTGACTTTATTCAAAGGGCCGGAATTACCGCTCTCAGATCGGGTGACAACACAATAGCGGAGCTTCGTGAACGATGCCAAATAGGAAGAGACATCGTTTTTGACCGACTGGAGCAGTGGCCAAGTGTAAAAGCAATAAGACCTAATGGCGCTTTTTATGCCTTTTTCATGGTGGACGGGGTTAATGATTCTTTGGATTTTTGTAAAAAATTGATTGATATTTGTAATGTGGGTCTGGCTCCTGGAAGTGCCTTTGGTCCTGGAGGGGAAGGGTTCTTGCGATTATGTTATGCGTCAACCCCAGAAAAACTGAATCGAGCTATGGATGCTTTAGCACTGGAGATCAATAAACGATAATAAGTATAAGTTCTAACTAATTGATAAAGCGATATTTTTATAGTATGAAAATAATGTTGAAGATAAATTATTTGGAGATTTGCAATGGCGTTAGGTCCGATTAGTTCAAATACTTCGTCAGAAACGCGTGCGGAACTTATAAGACGGATCACTCATCCTAATACCAATAAAGCCCCAAAGCCGCAGTCTCAGGAATTAGTTACGTCGGAAAAGACGGTTAAATTGCAAAATGCAGAAACCCCACGTGGGTTTCGGATTAAAACGGCATTAACCAATGATGAAATCGAGATGCAAATAAGGCGATTATCTGTATTGATAGCCAATGATAATATTGATCAAGGAGCCCCAAGGGGGTCATACATTAATATTTTGCTATGAAAATGTCGGTTCTAAAATAATACAATAAAAATAGTTGTTAACTTTGTCTATTGATATTGCCTACCCACTGTCTTGAAGTTTATAAATAATCTATGTTTCAAAAAATTCTCATAGCTAACAGAGGAGAAATCGCTTGCCGTGTCATTCGGACAGCGCGTCGGCTCGGTATTGCTAGTGTGGCAATATATTCAGACGCAGATGCGGGTGCCTTGCATGTTCGCGAGGCGGACGAGGCTATTTGCATAGGAGGTTCGACCTCTGCTGAGAGTTATCTCGTAATTAAAAAGGTGATTGATGCGGTGCGACAATCTGGTGCCCAAGCGGTTCACCCGGGATACGGATTTCTTTCTGAAAACGCTGCATTTGCCGATGCACTTGAAGCCGAAGGTATCGTTTTTATTGGTCCCAGGAACAAAGCAATCGCGGCGATGGGTGATAAGATTGAATCAAAGAAATTAGCTGCAGAAGCCGGTGTTAATACCGTACCAGGCTACGTTGGTATCTTGGCAGACGATATTGAAGCTGTGAAAGTGGCTGGCGACATCGGTTATCCTGTGATGATTAAAGCCTCAGCCGGCGGTGGCGGTAAAGGGATGCGGGTCGCGTATAACGAATCAGAAGTCAAGGAAGGTTTTAAGTCAGCAGTAAATGAAGCTATTTCCAGTTTTGGTGATGACCGTGTTTTCATAGAAAAATTTGTTGAAGAACCACGGCATATAGAAATTCAAATTATTGCTGATTCAAAAGGCAATACGCTCTATTTGGGTGAAAGGGAATGCTCTATACAACGTCGACATCAAAAAGTCGTCGAAGAGGCCCCAAGTCCATTTCTTGACGCTGAAACTCGAAAATTGATGGGTGAGCAATCAGTTTTGCTTGCAAAAGCAGTTGATTATTGTTCTGCAGGAACGGTTGAATTTATTGTTGATAAGAACAAAGACTTTTATTTTTTAGAAATGAACACGCGCCTCCAGGTTGAACATCCCGTAACCGAGTGTATCACAGGATTAGACCTTGTTGAATTAATGATCAGAATAGCGGCCGGAGAAGAGCTGCCGTTTAGGCAGGCTGATGTGACATTGGAAGGCTGGGCAATTGAAACACGTATCTACGCCGAAGATCCATATCGTGGCTTTTTGCCATCAACAGGGCGTTTGGTTAAGTATCAACAACCAGAAAAGCTTGAAGGTGTTCGAATAGATAGTGGTGTAGCTGAAGGATCAGAAATATCCATGTTTTATGATCCTATGATCGCGAAGCTGATCACAAATGCCGATAACAGAGAGCAAGCAATAGATCGCATGACCGTGGCTTTAAACTCTTTTCAAATAAATGGCGTCAATCACAATATAGATTTTCTGTCGGCTGTTATGGCTAATCCCCGATTTCAAAAAGGGAAATTTAATACAGGGTTTATAGCAGAGGAATTTCCTTCAGGATTTAGTGGCACGGAGCTGTCGGAGGAAATAAAGACCCGTATGTATTCGATCGCTGCGGTATTCGCTTACAACAGAGACCTAAGAGATAAAACGATTTCGGGTCAGATTAATTTAGCACGCCGTGCCGGGTTTAAGGAAACGACATCATTTTGCGTTAGCATCTTCAAGGAAAACCAAAGGATAAATTTGCGACTAGAACAAACTG
The DNA here is from genome assembly GCA_938028645.1 of uncultured Alphaproteobacteria bacterium. Lineage (GTDB taxonomy): Bacteria > Pseudomonadota > Alphaproteobacteria > Thalassobaculales > Thalassobaculaceae > UBA7326. Next base: position 983 of record CALIMD010000328.1, on the reverse strand, counting down.
ATGATGCTTATATTGTATCTCATGAAAAAGGGACTTCCAGGGTGCGGGGTTCCTGTAATCTGGGAGCAAAACGGTTCGAAGGCACAGCGGACGATATAGGTATGACGGTTCAGGTTGAACAGTCCGGTGGCAGATGCCGCCTAAAGTATAATGGTTGTGAACTCAACGTAACATTGGTGCCGTCTAGATTTTCAGACCTGGTGGAATTAATGCCAATTAAACTAGCACCGGACATGTCGAAGTATCTGCTTTCTCCAATGCCCGGGCTTCTTATATCGGTTGCGGTATCAGAGGGTGAGCATGTAAAAGCTGGCCAGGAATTAGCTGTTGTTGAGGCCATGAAAATGGAAAATGTAATGAAAGCAGAACAAGAAGGGATTGTTCTAAAAGTTCATGCGAGTGCTGGCGATACTCTTGCTGTAGACCAAGCAATAATAGAGTTCGAGTAGAAACGCATTATATTATTCATTTTAACCAGAAACATTGGGGAAACTAGGAAGAAACAGTCTAATAATTATACTTGATTAACACGACTATTGGTACTATGACATTCTCCGAACGTTTCCTAATAGACAAATTAGATATAAAAAGGATATGCAGCTATGGCTGTTCCAAAAAGGAAAACCACACCATCAAAAAGAAATATGAGACGAGCACATGATGCGATCAAAGCGGATGCGTATGTAGAGAACCCTGATACTGGTGAACTACATAGACCTCACCATATTGATCTCAAGACTGGGATGTACCGTGGCCGTCAAGTACTGAAGGTTAAAGATCAGTTTTAATTGAACGAACCTATAAATCAAGCCAAGGCTCCCGAGTGGGGGCCTTTGTTGTTTTAATGGTAGTATTATTTGTCTAGCTGAATAAAAATAATGTCTATCAAAATAGGAATGAAAAAAAGTGGAAGAGAGAAGAATTCAAATAATTAAAATAAATAATTATTTTGAGTTATTATAAATTATACCAGACGGGCTTAG
>CALIMD010000327.1 GCA_938028645.1 uncultured Alphaproteobacteria bacterium | reverse complement strand
ATGCATTCACTATACGCTCGCTGATAAACGTACCTAAGCCAGTGTCAGCCACTACTGCTCCAACACCAATGATACCAGCAACATATAGCAAAGGGCTAATAGGAACTTTTTCTTTAAAAGTTTCTGATGAAATGACCCCTAGCAAAGGGACAAGGCACAGAATACCAACTCCTAAAGAGATCCAGGCTGGGGCAATACCGTGTATTTTGTCAGTAGACCACAACAACAGAGCCACTATTAAAAAAAGTAAGAGCCGCCGCTCTTCAGAACTAAAAGTCGCAGTCATTATCGGGGCCGTTGGTTGAACGCCTTTGTTAAAATCATTAATCGCTTCTCGAGGACGAAATAACCAAACTACGCAAACCCAAACAACAAGTGATTTAAGAAATCCTAGTACGGGAAAATGAAGAACTAAATAATTAAAATAATGAAGTTGAACACCTTGAAAACTCTCAGCTGCCCCCATTAATACATTATTAGGCACATTTGCTGGAAGCACCGAAGTTGAACCTAAATATGCGGTTAAAACCGTTGCCATCACGATGCCGTTGCGTGGTGGACTACCTGCTGCATAGCCAAGCGAATTGGCTAAAGCCAGTACAATCGGAATGAGTAAAACGACACGGCTTAGTGTCGACGGCATCAGAAATATTAATAGTATATTTAGAAAAATGACTGCGGCGATGACAGAGCTATAGTTTCCCTTGATGCAATAGATAATCGATTTTGCGATCCTGCCTCCTAACCCCGTTCTATCAACAGCAGCTCCAATAACCAAGCCGCCAAAAACAAGCCAAAAAGCACTAGAATAAAAACCTGAAAAAACTACTTCGGGAGCGGAAACCGAACAAATCATTGCGAAAAAGAAAAATATTAATACTGCAAGCTGCTCGGAGACGATCCCTGTTGCCAACATCCCAACAGTGGCCAACACCAATGCAGCTGATATCGCTAAGTGCCCGGTTAAATATTCATCCGGAAGAAGAGTTATTAATGCTGAACTGATAAATATAACGGCAAGAATGAAACCACGAACGGATAGTAGAGCGCGAATATTCGAAATCGAAACGTGGTTATTATTTAAAAATGAAATATTCATACCTTAATCGCCAGAGTCAGGCTCAAAATCTAATAGCTCATCCCCTTCATTAACCAAATCACCTTCAACAAAATACATTTCATTAACAACACCGTCTGAGGGCGCTTGGATTGCATGCTGCATTTTCATGGCCTCTAGAACAAGCAAGGTTTCTCCTCGTCTAATCCTATCGCCATCAGATTTCATTATCGACATTATTTTTCCTGGCATAGGAGCTTTCAAACTGCTCACTATTTCATTTACATCAGCCTTGGATCCAAAGACATCTCTCCAAGCAATCTCAACTGCCCCATCTGAAGAAAAAAACGTTGCGATATTTTCATCAAAAAAAACATTTGTTCTAACTAGTTTTTTGTTCTGATTTTGATTGACCGTGCAGTAATTCTCATCATGCCAATCAACTAACAGTCTAATTTTTTTGCCCGGAAATGGTTCAACAACTTCATAGACTTCATTCGCTCCCGATAGTAAAACATTATATTCGCTAGCACCATTGGCGATAATAATATTATGCATATTTCTCGAGTTTAACCGCCAGCCATCCTTTGCCGACCAGGGGCTTGATGGCTCTGAAGAGACTAATTGGGGTTCGCCAATTCTCATCCGCTTTTGCAAAACTGTTATAGCAGCGACGATTATGAAATTATCAGAAAGAGCCTCATCTGGTTTCAGTAGCTGTTTAGAATGCCTCTCTATAAAATTAGTGTCAAATGAACCCTCTATAAAATCTTTATGTTCTATTACTCTTTTTAAAAACGGCTGGTTAGACACCAATCCGCCAATCTCTATCCCTCGGATCGCAGAGTTTAAATATTTTAGAGCTTCACTTCTAGAAGTTCCGTGAACACTTAATTTAGCGATCATAGGATCGTAGTAAACGGATACAGTATCTCCTTGACGCACGCCAGTATCAATTCTCGAATTTGAATAGGGGAGAACTAGGTGAGATATTATACCTGTTTGGGGACGAAAATCATTTGGATCTTCTGCATATAACCTGGCTTCAAACGCATGGCCATTCTGGATAATTTCGTCTTGCCTAAGAGGAAGTGGTTCCTCATTGGCAATTTTGATCTGCCATTCTACAAGATCAATTCCTGTAATAAGTTCAGTTACAGAATGTTCCACCTGTAATCGCGTATTCATTTCAATAAAGAAAAATTCGCCTTTACTGAGAACGAATTCAACCGTACCTGCTCCTTTGTAGCTAATGGCCTTGGCCACAGCAACTGCTGTGTCCAGCAGCGCACTTCTGGTGACAGCATCAATTTCAGGCGCAGGCGCCTCCTCTATTACTTTCTGGTGTCTGCGCTGAATTGAACAGTCACGCTCAAATAAATGCACGACGTTACCATAATTGTCGCCAAACACCTGTACTTCAACATGACGTGGTTTTTTAATATATTTTTCGATTAGTAAACGGTCATCTGCAAAAGCTGCTTTAGCTTCCATTTGAGCTGATTGTATTGATTCCTCTATATTTTTTTCTGATTCAACAAGGCGCATCCCACGACCACCACCACCAGCACTCGCTTTTATTAACACGGGATAACCAATCTCGTCGGCCTTTGATTTTAGGTGTTCTAGGGCCTGTGCAACCCCATGGTATCCTGGGACTACGGGTATTTTTGCGTTGAACATGAGTTCTTTTGACGCTGCTTTTGAACCCATGGATTCAATATTGGACACAGATGGTCCAATAAAAATAATACCCGCTTTGAGACAAGCTTTGGCGAAAGCAGCATTTTCAGATAGAAATCCATAACCTGGATGAATAGCATCACTATCCGTAGCTAGAGCGGCCTTTACAATGGAATCAATGTTTAAATAGGAATCTGTTGCTGGAGAATTACCTATATTGATCGCTTCGTCACAAGAAGCAACATGCAAAGATCCTTT
>CALIMD010000326.1 GCA_938028645.1 uncultured Alphaproteobacteria bacterium | reverse complement strand
CTTGGAAATTGGATCGACGGTTCTTATCGGTTGCCAACGGAGGATGTTCCCGAAGAAACTCACATTATTGATCTTGAGTCACATCTCAACAAAAATAAATAATCTTTCTACCTAGTTATATTTTGGTCTGTGAGGCTTTAGCTAAAGGGGTGTGTTTTTATCCAATGTTTGGCTATATCCAATCTATTGCAAACCCAGATATCTTCGAAACCTCCGATGTAATCAAGAAGCCTTTTTAAACCCATTGCCCTTGCCGGATGACCAATGAGCCTTTGGTGTAATCCTATGGACATCATTTTTGGAGCGTATGCGCCTTCTTCATAAAGCATATCGAAGGCATCTTTAGTGAATTGAAAAAAATCTTCTCCTGTACTAAACCAACCGCGTCCAAATTTAGAGTCATTGGTTGTAAGGGAGTAGGGTACCACTAAATGCGGTTTTCCATTTACCGTTTGCCAGTATGGGAGTTCGTCATTATAGGCATCGGAATCATATAAAAACCCACCTTCCTCGACTAATAACCGGCGTGTATTAACGCTTGGGCCTGTTCGGCAATACCAGCCAAGAGGTCGTTCCCCAAACATTTTTGTTAGAGATTCGATCGCTAATCGTATATGCTCCCGCTCTTCATCTTCTGTCAATTTGTAATGTTCTATCCAACGCCATCCGTGGCAACAGATGTCTAACTTGGATGTTTTTACAGTTTCTACGACTTTTGGGTTACGTTCTAAAGCAAGCGCGCATGCAAAAAGAGTAACTGGCAAATCTCGTTCCTGAAACAACCTCAATAATCGCCAGAAACCGACGCGGGATCCGTATTCAAATAATGTCTCGGCAGCAAGGTCGCGAGTACCATGTGGGATAGTTGATGAAGGGGATTCCGTCAGACTGGCTTCTGAAAACCCATCTCCATCTGGTATTGAGTACTCTGACCCTTCTTCATAATTAATAACAAAATTAACCGCTAGTCGCGCATTGTTTGGCCATTTTGGATCAGGTGGACTATTGGCATAACCAATTAGATCGCGTGGATAGTCAGGCAATTTAGATTCTCCTTGATCACTTTAATGAAAGTAGGGGAAGTTAAAGAATTTAAAGTTTAATCCATCCGAGCATCAAATACATTATTCATTTCAATACACTCCGTTGTGAAAAACACATTCATTTCGCCAAGTTTCTCTATTATCGAGTCACTATCCAAAGCTTCCCACCAACAGAACATTTTCATGGAATCGGTTCCGTTGTTGAAATTCATTAAAAAATGCGCTTTTCCATCCTTTACAGAGCTTACAGTCTTGTCTTCAAAATATCGTATCGCTTTAAAATACTTTTCTTGAAGAGATTTAGATTTGAATTCGTGTACACAAATAAAATTCCTCAAGACTAAATCCCCCGATAGCTCAACATAGTTATAACGTTACGTCCCCAAACGGTTCCCTAACGCGGCCAATGTGTCTTTTCCGTTACATAAGCCTACTTTAGGGAGTTTAGTCCAAGGTTTTATTAAGATACAAATTAATTTCTTGGATATAGGTAGTAAATTCTTATATTTGCGTCAAAGATAACGAGTTATCATGGTGGTTACGCCCCGATATTTTAGATTTTCGGCCATGCGTTTTTTGCATTCCAGATAGTCGCTTTTTGCATTTGTGAATCAGTAAGTTTTACAACATATAACCGCGTGCTTTTTGAATCCAAATAAAGTCAGAACACAAAAATTTTTACATGAAATCAATAGTTTATGCGTTTCGAAATTTGGATCGTATGAACGTGACCCAGCTGGTGCGCGAAAGAACCCTTATGCCAATAAAAATACTCCAACGCCGCATTGAAGAGGTTGTCCTTGATTGTCGAATATCGCGTTACCCGAAATGGATGAATACTGATCGAGCAATGGTAACTGGAGATATAAAGCATGCGATTGAAACAGGGTGCTTTTTAGCGCCTGAGAAATCTAGAGATCCCAATAGCTATATGACGGCCCAGACCCATGCCGCGAGGGTTGCATGGTTGATAAAATTTGCTGACTTAGAAAAAGTTACAGTTACGATAGCTGAAAATAGGGTGGTGGATGGCAATCACAGACTATCTGCTTGTATTTATAGTAAAATCAAAGTTATCAATTGCGTTGTTATTTCAACGGCTTCGAAGGTCTCTGTGATTGCAGCATAACGTGTGCACGCGTAAGTTTCAGCCAGCCGGTTTTTTTGCCGTTGAAACGCTCTAACCAGCAATTTGATACTTTGAAACCACGGCCGAGATACCAGAGAACAGCTTTCTCATTAGTAGATAAAACATTTACACTGATAGCATCCTTTATATGCTCTTGTACCGAGTTTAATAAAATCGCGCCAACACCGTTCCGTTGGTAGCTAGGGTGAACAAAAAGATATTTTACATGCTGTTTTGCAATCAAATAATCTACGAAAGCCACGTTTTCTCTATCGATGCTGGCTATAAGTCTACGACCCCCAAGTTTTGGTAATCGAAATCGCTTTTGATGTTCTATTGATGACCGGGTCTCTGGATTGGCAATAGCCGGGTCATCCAATGCCAGATCGATGATAGCCTGGCAAATAATATCGTCCAAACTGCTACCGTGGCGCAGGGTTATTTTCATTCCTGGAGCGCGAATTGTTGAATTTGTAGAAAATCAGCTTCTGAACTTTCTTGAACAAAAAGTGAAATAGAGCTTACCTTTATGGTATTTTCTAAACTCCCAGAAAAATGTGCAGAGGCTGCGCTTACCATAGACTCTCGGTTTGATTGGCACTGGATCTTCTCCGTTAATGTTATATGAAAACGGAAATCATTGAAGACGTATGGATAACCCCAGTTGAGCAAATTTTCATTCTCGCTAGTGGTCAGGGCTGAGATTCGGCGTTTATCTATTTCCTCTTGATGAAGGGGAGCTCTGAAATGATCGAGATTTTCAACTAACTTTGATGCTAAATTTTGCATTTTTTGTTCGTTTGGATCCATCATCAAGGCGATAAAATGTCCAAGTTTTCGCACCTTTAAATTTATAGAAAAAGTTTTACTGAGAGCGGATAATCTTTGAATTTGTGAACAAAGATCCTTTAATGTGAACTCTTTATTCAGTCGAAATGGAGCTTTTAAAGTCGCATGAAAACCGTACCGCCTCGGCGTTTTTGTCACACTATAGAAATAGCTTGATGATATCCCTTTTATGTTTGGTTGCTCTATGGATTGACCGGAACTTGAATCTCGTCCTAACCACTGACTTCCAATAGAGTGCAGGTTCGAATCAATTTCAGGTGCAAAATAAATGGCAAATCGCTGTGTGTCGCTCGCAGGTTTAAGTGAAGTTTTCATTCGTTTATATAGAACTCCCATAATTTCGGACTATAGTGACTATCAATATTAACATCAAATTTATGAGGAAAGCCTAGCATGCTCCAGAAAAGGGATAGTTTTATCATCAAGGCAGGTAGTGTTTTAATGCCTGACGGGACCTTTGTGGAGACAGACTTAAAAATAAGTAACGGTTTTATAGACACCATTGGTGATTTTTCAGCTTCAAAACTACAAAGCATCAATGCCTCGGGATTGAGGGTGCTTCCCGGCGCTGTAGACCTTCACGGAGATGCCTTTGAACGTCAAATTATGCCTCGCCCTGGTGTTGCATTCCCGCTGGATATGGCCCTTTTTGAAACTGACCGACAGCTTGTAAGCAATGGCATTACTACAGCTTTTCATGGGATAACATATTCATGGGAGCCGGGTTTAAGAGGCCGAGATATTACTATTGAGCTTATAGAATGTTTGGAGCGATTAAGAAGTAACTTTTTTTGTTCTACAAAATTCCATCTGAGATTTGAGACCTATAACCTTGAAGCCGTTGAAGAAATAGAGAACTGGCTGGATGGAAAAAGAATAGATTTCTTAGCCTTTAATGACCACATGCCTTCTATGTTGAGGAAAATTGAAACGGGTCAGTCGCTCGCCCGGTTTGTCGAAAGAACCGGATTAACGGCGGAGCAATTCATAGCATTAACAAAAAAACTAAGCGATCGAAAAGAGGAAGTTAAACCAGCAATAAAGCGATTATCACGGAGAGCCCTCGATAGTGGAATTCCTATGGCTAGCCACGACGATGAGACCTCTAAACAAAGGGAGTTTTTCAATAAAATTGGATGCAAAATTGCCGAATTTCCAGAAACTGAGGAGGCCATTAATGAAGCTGGGAGACTGCAAAATAATATTATTTTAGGCGCACCAAATATTATCCGCGGAGGCAGTCATATGGGAGCATCTGGTTTGTCGGCAACTGATAATATTAGGAAAGGTTTGGGTAACATCCTTTGTTCGGATTATTATTATCCTTCACTTATTAATGCCCCAGCAGTATTGGCCAAGAAAGAGATAATGGATTTTTCCTCTGGTTGGGATATGATTTCGAAAAACGCGGCATATGCAGCTAATCTTTTCGATCGTGGAGAGATAGTTGAAGGTAAAAGGGCAGACCTGGTTTTATTGGACGTAACAGCTCCAAGATACTCTCGGTTAGCGGCAACAATTGTTGCCGGAAATATAGTTTATCAATCTCGGTATGTTTAAATAGCTTACTCCACTGTCGACTCGCATTTTGCTTTTTATTCAGTCATACTAGTTCTTTCTTACGATCACACTCTCTTATAATAATCGGGTTATAATCAGAAATTAGAGGATAGTCGCTGTTAGATGAACTTCGCCCCTGAATTTTTGGATGAGATAAGATCACGGATTCGTGTTTCTGAAATAGTTGGCAAGCGAATCAAACTACTTAAGCGGGGCAACGAATTTTTGGCCGTTTGCCCATTTCATAACGACACTAAGCCATCTTTATCAATAGTCGATGATAAGAATTTTTATCATTGTTTCGCATGCGGAGCGCATGGAGATATCATCAAATTTACGATGGAAACAGAAGGTTTAAATTTCCCAGAAACTGTTGAAAAACTTGCTGCAATAGCCGGCCTAGAGATGCCGTCACAAACTCCCGAAATGCGCTTGCGAGAAAAGCGCCGAAAAACCCTAAAGGATGTCAACGAGGAAGCATGCAAATTTTATGAAGAGCTTCTTTGGAGCAGTGTGGGACAAGATGGTCTTTTTTATCTCAAAAATAGGGGGCTCTCGGAAAATGTAATAAAAAAATACCGACTTGGCTTTAGTTTAGGAGGAAGGCACAGCCTTAAAGATGCTATGAGGCAAAAGGGGATTGACCTTAGTCTGTTAGCTGAAGCAGGTCTGGTTCGTGTCTCGGAGCAAAATAGAGAACACTACGACTACTTCCGTAACCGGGTAATGTTTCCAATAAGTGACAGACGGGGCCAGGTGATAGCATTTGGAGCTAGAACAATTGGTGAAAGTCAGCCCAAATATCTTAACTCTCCTGAAACACCTTTATTTCAGAAGGGTAGAATTTTATATGGAATAAGTCAGGCTAGAGAAAGTTCATCCCAACAAAAGAAAATAATTGTAACAGAGGGCTACATGGATGTAATTGCCCTTGCAGAAGCGGGTATTGCCAATGCTGTGGCACCTCTAGGAACGGCCCTTACAGAGGATCAAATAAATGAGTTATGGAGACTCGGTAAAGAACCATTTATTTGTTTTGATGGCGACGAAGCTGGCTTACGAGCCGCAGTTAGGGCGGCCGATAGAGCTCTGCCCATTTTGAAACCTGGCCATTCGTTGTGTTTTTCAATGTTACCTCCCGGGGAAGATCCAGATGATTTGATAAAAAGATTGGGAATAGAAGCTTTTAAGGATGTATTAACACGCTCTATTAGCTTAGCAGATTTTATATGGGACCAAGAATTTAGAAAACGGCAGACTAATACGCCGGAACGATTGGCGGACTTCTTCAAACGAATCCGGGGTAAGGTTAAAGAGATATCAGACCGGGGAGTTCAAGAGGCTTATAAAGATTATACAGAACAAAAAATTAGACAAGTAAGAGAACATTTGAATGGGTTTAAAAATACAACATGGGGAAAAAAGAGTAATTCTGGTTACAAAGAATGGAATAGACGGGATCTATTAGATAGTGGATCTTCAAAGATAAATACATCAAATGTTATGGCTATGCGGCAGAAGCAGACAATTTTGGCTGCTTTCATAAATCATCCTGGGCTTATTGAGGATTTTGGGGAAGCGTTAGGTTATTTAGATTTCGTGGATCCGTTTCTTGACAAACTCCGCCTAGACATCTTAGACATCACATCAATGGCGCAAGGTCTTGAAGTGAGGGATATACAGGACCATCTTTCTCAACGGGGGTATGATAAAGAGGTTGGAGGTATTCTGAACTCTAGCGTTTTACGTCATGCTGCATTCGCTCGTAGTAATGCTTCGGAGGCACTGGCTAAATCTGGTGTCCGAGAACTTTTGGCTAGAATTGGAAAATATCAACTTGAGGAACAACTTTCTGCAGCACAAAAAGTTGTAGAGGAGGAGTTCAATGAAATTAATTGGAATAGGTTAACTTCATTAAGAGCTGCACTGGTGGCAGTTAATGATAGCTCAAACGTCGAAGATGTTCTTTGATGTTTCTTAAAAAAGCGGTTAAAATACTAACGGCGAGCAACATGGATGGGAAGTATGGCAAAAACAGCGCTGGCAACCACTGATCAAGATAACAGGCAAACAGAGGAAGGTAGTTCAGATGGTCCTTTAATGGATACAACTAACCTTGCTGTAAAAAATCTCATAAAAAAGGGAAAAGAACGAGGGTTTTTGACCCATGATGAGGTTAATTCTGCCTTGCCACCTATACAATTTACCTCAGAACAAATTGAAGACGTTATGTCATCATTAAGTGAGATGGGCGTCAACGTCATTGAAAATGAGGAAACAGAAGAGGCTAACACTAGTCAGAAAGATGAGCAGGATGGTGCTGTTCAAGGAAATGTCGCTGAAGATGATGTGGGACGAACGGATGATCCCGTCAGAATGTATCTACGTGAAATGGGTGGGGTTGAGTTATTGTCGCGGGAAGGCGAGATAGCGATAGCCAAAAGAATAGAAGCTGGTCGTGAATTGATGATTGGCGGAATAGCAGAGAGTCCCCTTACAATTAAGGCGGTAGTGCAGTGGCGAGATATGCTCAAAGCGGAAGAGGTGCTTCTTCGCGATGTGATCGACCTTGACTCGACTTATGCTGCCACTCCAGAGGCGCAAGCATTGGCTGCAAAGTCTGCTGCTGCGGCTTCAACTGCTGCTGCAAGATTGAATGATGGTGCAGTCGAGGATACCTCCGATGATGAAGAAGAAGAGGAAGATTTAGAAGAAAATAATATGTCTTTAGCAGCCATGGAGGCGTCTTTGATGCCTCAGGTTATGGGAAACCTCGATGCTATCAAAATAGTTTTTGGTAAACTTCAAAAGGTTCAAGACAGGCGGCTATCAAGAATGTTTAAGGGGGAAGCACTGACTGCCCAAAGTGAGCAGCGTTACGCCAAACTTAAGGATGAGTTGGTAGAGCTGATGGATGGCGTGAGACTAAATAATAACAGATTAGAAGCTCTATTAGAGCAACTTTATAAACTGAATAAGCATTTGGTTAGTTTGGATATGAATTTAATGAAATCGGCGGAGAAATATAAAGTCAAACGCAAAGACTTTATGAAGCAGCATTTCGGTCGGGAAATGGAGCCGAACTGGTTGGAGATGGTCTCAGCGCTTCCTGGAGGTAATTGGAAGAGGTTCGCAGAATCAAAAGCTGATGAAATATTAACGACACGAGAAAGTTTAATAACTATATCTGAAAACTCTGGTCTGCCGATCAGTGAATTTCGTCGTGTTGTTAAGACGGTTCAAAAAGGGGAACGGGAAGCAGGACGCGCAAAAAAAGAAATGGTAGAAGCCAATCTTAGGCTCGTCATTTCCATAGCTAAAAAGTATACAAATCGCGGCCTGCAATTCTTAGATTTAATCCAAGAAGGTAATATTGGCCTTATGAAGGCAGTTGATAAATTTGAGTATCGCAGAGGATATAAATTCTCAACTTATGCTACATGGTGGATCCGGCAGGCGATTACGCGATCCATTGCTGATCAAGCTAGAACTATACGTATTCCTGTTCACATGATTGAGACGATAAATAAGTTAGTTAGAACGTCGCGTCAGATGTTGCATGAAATTGGTCGTGAACCTACGCCTGAAGAATTAGCAGAAAAATTAGTGATGCCTTTGGATAAGGTAAGAAAGGTCCTTAAGATTGCCAAAGAGCCCATCAGTCTGGAAACACCAATAGGTGATGAGGAAGATAGTCATTTAGGTGATTT
>CALIMD010000325.1 GCA_938028645.1 uncultured Alphaproteobacteria bacterium | reverse complement strand
CCTGCGTTCAAGCGATTTACCTATTGGCCACAATTTATTCTAGGGCTCACATTTAATTGGGGTGCTCTGATGGGTTGGGTTTCTATTACCGGAGCAATAGATACACCAAGCGTTATGCTATACTTGGCTGGCATATTTTGGACACTTGGTTATGACACAATATATGCCCATCAAGACAAAGAAGATGACGCCCTAATCGGTGTAAAGTCGTCTGCCCTAGCCCTTGAAAATTTGACCAAACCTTTCATTTGCGTCGTTTATATTGTAACTATTTCAGGAATTATTCTGATAGGCTGGATAAGTGAGTTTTCTATTCCATTTTATGCGGTTTGTTTGATCGCTTTGTGCCAATTATTTTGGCAAATACGTTCTTTAGACCTAGATAGCCCAAACGACTGTCTCAAAAAATTTAAATCAAACCGTCTCTTTGGCTTTCTAATAACTTTTGCCATATTTCTAGGTTGATATGAGCCAATATCATCGACTTTTTATCCAGAAAAATACAGAATTAGGGTCACCTCCGTTGGTCCCTGAAATAAAGCTTCATCTCGCTGTTGATGCCACAGAATTATGGCAAATGACGACAAAAGAGTTAGAAGATAACGGTCTTCCTTTACCATTTTGGGGATTTGCATGGGCTGGCGGACAAGCCTTGGCCCGCTATATCTTGGATAATCCCCAATTGGTAGAAGATAAATCCGTGTTAGATATGGGAGCGGGAAGTGGGCTTGTAGGACTATCAGCTCTTTTTAGTCATGCATCTCAGGTTGATTTTAAAGAAATAGATGGCTTTGCCGCAGAAGCCATACACCTCAATCTCACCGCTAACCAGTTGAGTCAGAATTTTAAAATCATACTCGAACATTTGCCCGAATTTACTTCTCAAAAACAAAACCGGTGGGATGTTATTTTAGCAGGTGACGTTTTTTATGAGCAAGAAATGTCAAAAATTATCTTATCCGATTTACGAAAGTTTGCTCGATTGGGGAAGCTTGTTCTCGTCGGCGACCCAGGTCGGGCATACTTTCCTAAAGAGGGCGTTAAAAAATTAGCCCAATATCCTGTCGAAACTCCAATTTACCTTGAAGAGCAAAATATTTCTGAAACAACGATTTGGCAAATAGTACCGCTACCGTAGGTTATCCTGGATGATTTCTAATCATCAAATAACTTTGAGGTATTTATCCAGACACAGCGGCAGCATTTATTGAGGCTACGGCTAACTTTACAGAAACCAACAAAATAGCCGTGCCAACTTGCCCCTCCTCAATTCTTTTAGAGAGGTCCCTAAGCCAAATATCTATGATCCAGAATGTCGCAAGCTGGATCACTAACGTGACTAGCCCCCAAATCACTATATCGTATACATTAACGCTACTAGCCATGCAAAATGCCAGAGGAATTGCAAGACCTAAAATAGCTCCGGCGAGCGAAATCGCTGCTGCGGTATTGCCTTCCCGTATTAATGCTCTTTCATCATGCGAGGTGATCCACATGTAAATGAACACCCCTATCACCAGCATTAAAACGGTGACGCCAAAGTGCGAGAGTAGAAAAGGAATTCCTGCAAGGAAACTTTGTATAGCAGCGTCCATTAATTTATCCACTTTTTAATCAATTGATCATGGTTCATCTTAACATGGCCTTATAGGATTAAGTACAATTTAGTTCCAGATTGGTTTTTAAGATGACAACACTGATCCCTGCACTAAAGTAAGGGTTTTGACAATCTTATTATCCAGCATTTCGGCAACTTTTTTATCAAACAACTTAAAATGTGGCATTTGAAGATGCTTTTCAAAGGCGGGCTTATCATCATAAATCTCATACAGAAAGCATTCCCAAGGTTCACTGGGGTCGAAACATACATCAAATTGTTTACACCCCGGTTCAAGCTCAAGTGATAGTCGCGCGTTTTCCAACATTAGTGGCTTGAACTGCTCTATCTGATTACGTTTGACTGAAAAATGAACAGTAACAACGAACATTTGAACCCCCAAATCTTAATGTTTATAGGATAAAAAGAATAAATTTTAATTTCGCGTGCAATTTTTAGAGATGATACTCACTTTTCCTTGGCCAGTTTTGTTTCAACAAGCTTTGCCCAGTAACTCGCTCCAAGCGGCAATACTTCATCATTAAAATCGTAATGTGGATTGTGAACCTCACAATCCCACTTACCCTCACCTTGTCCAATGGTTACATACCCACCAGGAATTAAATTCGACATATAGGCAAAATCTTCAGATCCCATCACTCTGTGACTATTTCGATTAACATTAGCCTCTCCTACTATCGCTGCGGCCACATCCCCAGCAAAGTTGATTTCATCTTCTGAGTTTATTAAAGGAGGGAAAGTTGTGCGAAAATCAACTTCCGCAACGGCTCCCATTCCTTCTGCAATATTTTTTGATAATCTATTAATGTTGGTTTCTATTAACGACATTACATCATTCGAGAATGTCCTCGCAGTACCTTTCATAATAGCAGTATGTGGTATTACATTATAGGCATCTCCCGACTGAATTTGGGTAATTGACAACACTGCTGTTTCCTGAGGGCTGGTGTTTCGTGAAACAATCGTCTGAGCAGCCGTTGCTATGTGTGCCGCAATAATTACTGGATCTATTCCAGATTCTGGTCTGGCGCCGTGCGAACCATTACCGCGCACAACTATATCAAAAAGGGCTCCTCCAGCCATGGCTGCACCGGTCCGCATTCCAAATTTACCTACCGCCAAACCAGGTCTATTATGCATTCCATACACTGAATCACACGGGAATTGATCAAATAACCCTTCGTCGACCATAGCCTTCGCACCGCCAACGCCTTCTTCCCCCGGCTGAAATATAAAATGAACACAGCCTTCAAAATTCTTGGATTCCGCAAGGTATTTTGCAGCACCCAAAAGCATTGTAGTATGTCCATCATGCCCACATGCATGCATTACATTGGGGGTCGTAGATTTGTGCGAAAAAGTATTATTCTCTGCCATCGGAAGAGCATCCATATCAGCCCGCAAACCGATACTTTGTGTAGCATTACCTACTCGTAAAGTTCCGACAACACCGGTCTTACCAAGGCCTTGATGCACCTCTAGGCCCCAAGCCTTCAACTTTTCAGCAACTAAAGAAGACGTGCGGTGTTCCTCAAACCCTAATTCTGGATGAGCATGCAGATCTCGGCGCCAGGCAGTCATGTTTTCGTGATTAGCCGCTATCTCTGGTATGATTTTCTGATCAGTCACTGTTTATGCTTTCAATATGCGTTGTATTACAGATTTATTCATAAATGCACTAGAGTTTAGAACTTCTAGTCACCATACGCCCGTGTTACCCATACTTGCCCAAGGCTCTTTTATTTCAAGCGCTTCCCCCTTTTGCAGAAGTTCAATGGAAACGCCATCTGGAGACCTTATAAAAGCCATGCGGCCTTCTTTAGGGGGTCTATTAATTACAACGCCACTTTCTTGCAAAGACTGGCAGAGTTCATAAATGTTATCTACCTGATATGCCAAATGACCAAAATTTCTCCCCCCAGAATATTCTTCTGGATCCCAATTAAACGTCAGTTCTAAGGTTGGTGCCCAGCCAGCTTTGGCAGACTCGACGTCGTCGGATGCGCTAAGGAATATATTTGTATATCGACCAGCTTCACTCTCGGTCCTTCTAACTTCAACCATGCCAAGCTTGCCACAATAAAAGTCTAACGATTCCTGCACGTTGCTGATCCGAACCATTGTATGTAGATATTGCACAAAATTCTCCTAAAACAGTTGCCATTGAGATGAACCAAAACTTATATTTCGGCTGTAACTCAGGATTAAGTATTAATAACACACAGATTAAAGTATATCGTTTTTAAAGCGAAACTAACTTTAATCCGAAACTCAGTAAGTGGTGTATCTTTGGTCACTCAGGATAATCAAGTCAAACACAAAATCGAGGGTGATGACTACCGGTGGGCAATTTTATTTGGTGTCTGGTTGATATACTTCAGTTTTGGGTTGACTGTCGCTGCTTTAGCTCCACTAGTTCCCAAGGTGTGCCAAGATTTACAGATAAGCTATGGGGAAATGGGGCTGATCTTGGGTGCTTGGCCCTTTGTTTATATTCTATCAGCACTGCCATGTGGCATTTTCTTAGACCGAATAGGCCCCCGACGCGCTCTTTTTCTAGCGGCCTTGATAATGGCACTGTCAGGATTTTTGCGTTGTTTCTCAGACACGTATTTTATGATGGTTGTAGCAGTATCTGTGTTTGGGCTAGGCGGACCGCTCATTTCTATTGGCGCACCTAAACTGATCGCTTTTTTATTTGAAGGAAAAAATAGGGGGTTGGCGATGGGGATTTATATCACCGGCCCTGGTGTCGGGGCAGTTATAGCGTTATCCATCACCAATAGTCTTTTATTGCCCCTTTTCGATAATGATTGGCGCTTGGTCATAAGTGCCTATGCTTTCTTTACGTTAATGAGTGGATGCATCTGGCTAATTATCAGTTCTCATCAACTAGTACGTATTATCGAATCTCAAATTCAAGCTGAAAAGAGTGGCCCCATCGCAGAAACATTTCGAAGCCTAGCATCTATCCCCAGTGTGCAAATAGTTTTGTTGATGAGCATTGGAATTTTTTTCTTCAATCACGGGCTAAACAACTGGCTGCCGGAGATTATTCGATCGAAGGGACTTAGCTTTGCCGAAGCCGGTTACTGGGCAGCTATACCAACCACCATTAGCATCATAAGCGCTCTTCTGATTCCACGTTTGGCCTCAACTGAACGGAGAGTTCTAGTAATGGGTTTGCTAATCCTCGCGGCTGGTTTGGCAACAACTTTATTGCATACTTCGCCGGGTCTTCAACTCGCATTCGGTCTATGCCTGCAAGGCTTGGCCAGAGGCGCGATGATGACTGTTGCACTTTTGATGTTGGTAGAAATACCAAATGTTGGACCTAAGCGCGCTGGGACAGCAGGTGGTTTATTTTTTACTGCAGCAGAAATTGGCGGTGTCGCAGGCCCACTTGTAATAGGTTTTTTGCACGATCTAACTGGTAATTTTTCTTATTCACTAAATGTATTAACCGCTATCACGTTTTTGCTTTTAGCTTTGCTTTTTGCGCTTCAAAAAACATTGAAGCATGACTTAAATAACTGACTATCCGAGTTTCACTTCA
This sequence comes from uncultured Alphaproteobacteria bacterium, assembly GCA_938028645.1. Lineage (GTDB taxonomy): Bacteria > Pseudomonadota > Alphaproteobacteria > Thalassobaculales > Thalassobaculaceae > UBA7326. Next base: position 7,934 of record CALIMD010000325.1, on the reverse strand, counting down.
CAGACTGTTTTACGTAAACTACAATTTCTTTAGATGGTCGTGACGAAAGGACAAAGTCAATGACTAGAAAACGAGTGGTTATAGAGATGGGAATGGGCACAGACATTCGCGGGAAAGACTATACCAAAGCCGCATGCCGGGCATTGAAAGATGCTCTTTGGCATAATTCGCTCGGGATAGCGGATATAATGGGCGTTGATGTTGATTCCATGTGGGTCGAGGTCCGCATTGGAATACCCCAACCTGAAAAAGTCAACGTAGAGGAGGTTCTCAGTATTTTACCTCATGGAACAGGTCAAATTTCCTGTATAAAAGGAGGCCTTGAGATTGAGAATACTGATCGGAATGACGTTACCGTAATAGCAAATGCGGCAGCTATTGTTTATCTCGATGCACCTGAAGGAAATTCGCTATGACAATGAAGCGAGCCATTCTTGAAATGGGTATGGGTAACGACTTACACGGCGAGGATTATACCAAAGCGGCAGAACGGGCAATCAAAGATGCACTACATCACAGTTCGCTTAGTTTTATCAGAACTCTAAACATTGAAAAAAATCAACTCTTTGTGGATATCACGATTGGTGTACAAAAACCTGAAAATGTGAACACGACAGAACTAAAAAAACTACTTTCAGTGGGGGTCGTCTCAATAAAAGCGATAAAAGGCGGGCTCGATGTACCCGATCATGAAAACAACGACCACGCAGTGATAGCTAGTGCCGCCATTGAAGTAATGTTGGATGTTTAGTTCAAATTAATCGAAAAGGGTTATTATAACATTATAACGGCTCAATATAACTTAGAATTCGACAAAAATTTTGACATCATACAACATTCCTTTCCGTCAATGCCGATCCTCTAATAATTCTCTCGTGACTAAACCGCGATAGGTCGATTGTGCGATATTCTCCAAAGGTGATTAATTCCATTATAGCTCTTCCTATGGCCGGAGATTGTTGTAAACCATGCCCTGAGAAACCATTGGCAAAGAAAAAGTTATCAATCTCCCCGTGGGGACCTATAACTCCATTTTGATCCAAAGTATTATAGTCATACCATCCCGCCCATGCATTGGTGACCTTGACCGCTTCAAAAGCAGGAATGCGGTGAGCTATTGCAGGCCAGATGATTTCGTCGAAAAGAGAGTAGTCTACCTCCATGTCATCCCAAGCATCTGGGTCAAGATCAGCAGGAGGAGAGACCCCGCATACAAAACCAGTACCTTCCGAGCGTATAAAAACACCAGAAGTATCAATGACTAATGGTAATTTAGGATTTAATTTTTCCCTACAGTCCAGCCCATAAATAATACGTTTTTTTGGAACGACCGGCAATTGGATTTTTGCCAATTCCGCAACAGCGCCCGCCCAAGCTCCAGCCGCATTGACTAAGAAACTGCACCCCACCTGCACCCCGCTATCTAATGTGACAGAAGTTATTTTCTGCTTGTGCTTAACGATTTCTGTCACTTCGTCATACAAAAACGTAGCGCCAAGAGCACGCGCTTTTGCTCGAAAAGCGTTGAGCAACAGACTAGGATCGAGCCATCCCTCCCCTTCATATCCAAAGGAACCAAGAGCAATGCCATCTACATTCAACCATGGAAATTTAATTTTTAAGTTTTCCGGGTTCAATATTTCAATCTTTGCACCGAACTGACTTTGTAATTGTTGATTTTCAGCCAGAATTCTCTGACCTTCGGAACTAGCAAGAAAAAGATAGCCTAATTCACGCCAACCAAGATCTACAGGTTCGTTATCGACGCTTAAATACTGGGAAGCGCGTTTTACAAAATCAACTCCAAAAAGACCAATTTCTATATTTTCCCGAATTGAAAATTGCTGTCTCACACCTCCCAAGGAACGTGGCGTTGATGCTTTAGCATAACTAGGGTCTCGCTCAATAACAGCGACATCGCCTTGGAAGTGAGCGCTAGCCTTAAGAAAATATGCTATAGCACTCCCTATAATACCGCCTCCAATAATGACAACATCATACATTTGCGTCATGGAACTCTCTTAGAATTTTAGTTTAACTTGGAAGGCTTGTATTCTCATCTTAGGCTCTCCACAGCCTACACTACTAACTTTTAATTTAACGCATAACAGATTTCAAAAAAGTAATCTTAATTTATTTAACAGTATTGTATACTATTGGGGAACGTCTTGGCTCATCGAACTTTGAAAGTGTTATGGAAAAAAGAATATGGGCAAGTTCACTTCAATAATGTCGGCACCTACCAACAGCAGCGCTGAGTTTTCAACTGCCATAAAAAAGCCTCGCGGTCACCCAGATGTAATCAATACACAGGAACTAAAAATCGAAATTGAGGCATCTTGGGGGAATACAGAGACACCCAACGAGTTTAAAGCAGCTCTACTTGAGATATTACGCACAAGCCTAAATAAAGGCTCCCAAGTCATAAAAGAACGTTTTTTATCCAGAAATAATGGTGCAGAGACAGTACTTGCACAAGCATTTTTGATGGATACTCTTATTCAAATAACCCATGAAACGATTATTGAAAAACTTTATAGAGCTCCAAACCCAACTCGGGGAGAGCAGTTATGTATTGTTGCGGTGGGTGGATACGGTCGTGGTGAATTAGCTCCCTCGTCTGATATTGATTTGCTTTTTTTACTTCCTTACAAGCTGACACCCCACACAGAGCAGGTCGTAGAAACAATACTGTATCTGCTATGGGACATGCGCTTAAAGGTTGGGCATTCCACAAGATCTATCCAAGAGTGTATGCATCAGGCTAAAGCGGATATGACAATAAGGACCGCTATTTTAGAATCCCGTTTTATAACTGGCGAAATATCCTTATTAACCGAGATGGTCAAACGCTTCCAGCGAGAGGTGGTGGTTGGCACAGCCTTAGATTTTGTAGAAGCTAAGTTAAAAGAGTCCGAAGATCGTCATAAAAAACTTGGCGACTCTAGATATGTTATTGAACCAAATATAAAAGATGGGAAAGGCGGGCTGCGCGATTTACATAAATTATTTTGGATAGCCAAATATGTATATCAAACGAATACTGCAGAAGAGCTAGTCACAAAAGGTATTTTATCATCGCGAGAAGCCAATCACTTCGCCAAAGCCCAAAAACAACTTTGGACAATACGCTGCCACCTCCATTATTTGGCTGGCCGTGAAGAAGATAGATTGACAGTTGATCACCAACGCGAAATAGCAACGAAACTAGGGTATACTGATAGATCCGGTAATATCGCCGTAGAAAGGTTCATGAAACATTATTATTTGACGGCGAAGAATATTGGCGATCTTACAAGAATATTCTGTGCCGCAATAGAGGAAGAACATCAAAGAAAGCCACGTTTACGCATCTCTGCTCCTTGGCAGAAAAATAAAGAGCTAGGAGATTTTAAACTTGAAGGCGGGCGCTTAAATTCAAAGTCGGATGCAATATTCGAGAAAGATCCAGTCAATTTATTAAGAATGTTTTATGTCGCGCAACAAAATGAACTGGAATTCCATCCCCATATCTTGCGCCTAGTAACGCAGAACCTCAAAAAAATTGATCGTGCTCTGCAAAATAACGCTGAAGCCAACCGACTATTCTTAGAAATATTAATATCTAAGAAAGGGCCTGAACGTATTTTACGACGCATGAGTGAGTCGCAGGTATTTGGCAGGTTTGTTCCAGACTTTGGAAGGGTCGTGGCACAAATGCAGTATGATATGTATCACGTCTATACAGTAGATGAACACACTATAATAATGCTCGGTATTTTGTTTAAAATTGAAACTGGAGAGTTGAAGAAGACTGCTCCTGTGGCTTCCGAAGTAATACATAAAGTGATATCCAGAAAAGAATTATATGTCGCTGTGTTATTACACGACATTGCGAAAGGTAGAGGCGGAGATCATTCTGTACTTGGCGAAAAAGTTGCACGTCGTTTATGTCCGCGATTTGGATTATCCAAAGAGGAAACAGAGACAGTTGCATGGCTAGTACGCTGGCACCTGCTCCTAAGTTACGCTGCTTTTAAACGAGACATAAATGACCCCAAGACCATAGAAGACCTAAACGAAATTGTTCAGTCACCCGAACGTTTGAAATTATTGCTAGTTTTGACCGTAGCCGATATTCGTGCGGTCGGACCAAATGTTTGGAATGGATGGAAAGGGGCTCTTTTAAGAGATTTATTTTTTAAAGCGGAAGAAGTTCTCCTAGGACAAAGCCCAAAAGAAGGACTTGTAGAACGAGCAAATCATGTCCACAAAAAGCTCCGAGATGCGCTGTCAAAATGGAAACAAAAAGATTATGAAGAGCACCTAAAGCGCGGTTATCCCTCGTATTGGCTAATGTATGACATTCCAACTCTTACTAGACATGCGGAACTTGTTCTTGATGCTGAGTCGAAAAATGTCCCATTAACAATCCAAAGTCAGCGTGATTATCAAAAAGAAGTAACAGAGATAACGGTATACATCGCTGACCACCCAGGATTATTTTCACGCATTGCTGGAGCGATGGCTTCGATTGGCGCTAATATTGTCGATGCTCGAATTACAACTATGAGAAACGGAATGGCGTTGGATAGCTTTTGGGTGCATGAGCCAAAGCTAAATTACTCTGAAAAAATGAGTTCCACTGACTATATAAATTCTGCAATAGAACTATCTTTAAACGGGGAATTGAAAATTAATGACGCAATAAGAAAACGACCTGGAAACTTTCCTAAAAGGGCTAGAATCATGACAACTGCCCCAAGAGTATTAATAGATAATAAAGCTAGTACCACTCATACCGTTTTGGAGGTAAACGGCACAGACAGGCCAGGTTTATTACATCAATTAACCCAAAAGATAGCACAGCAAAATCTCCAAATAAATTCAGCAAAGATATCGACCTATGGCACAAGTATTGTCGATGTGTTCTATGTTAAAGATCTTTTTGGTTTAAAAATACAAAGTGACCGCCGGATAAATCTAATTAAAAAATATATCCTAGACGAACTCAAGTCCCATTCTGACATTGTCATGACGGAGATTAAGCCGGATAAAACTAAGTAAATCATACTATTCACCAAACGCTGTAAATGATTTAAAGATCTATTATGTCTCTTCTAAAAGCTGTCGCCACTGTTGGTGGTTATACAATGATAAGCCGAATGACTGGTTTCATTCGTGATATTCTTATCGCTGCAACCTTAGGCGCAGGTCCAATCGCAGACGCTTTCATTATAGCATTTAAATTACCAAATTTTTTCCGTCGCCTCACCGCCGAGGGATCATTTACAATTGTCTTTATCCCTATGCTTTCAAGTGTTCTTGAGCGAGATGGCAAACAAAAAGCTATAGAGTTTGCTCAAGAAATTATGTCGTTTATGGCAGCTATACTGCTAACAGTTACTATAATAGCCATTTTTTTTATGCCTCAAATAGTGGGATTAATCGCGCCTGGTTTTGCCCATGCACCAAATAAGTTTAATCTTGCTGTAGATTTTGCTGAACTTACTTTTATTTACTTACCTCTTATTTCTCTGGTCGCGCTGCTTGGAGGAATTCTAAACAGCCTAGGCAGGTTTGCGGCTATGGCCTCGGCTCCTATTTTGCTTAATTTGTTTCTTATTTCTTCTCTAGGTGTTTTTGCCAATATTTTGGAGACGCCAGGTCATGGGTTAGCAGTGGGGGTTGCCATTGGTGGGTTAGCTCAACTTATATGGTTAATAGAGGCATGCAGGCGGGCTAAAGCTTTACCTCGTTTAGTGTGGCCGAGATGGACACCAAGAGTTAGGCAATTACTAAAATTTATGCTTCCTGCCGTTGTAGGGGCAGGTGTTGTGCAAATCAACCTTTTGATAGATGTTATATTGGCATCTACATTACCAACTGGGTCCGTTTCTTATCTATACTACGCTGATCGCTTAAATCAACTTCCTCTGGCAGTGATTGGTGTCGCCATAGGCACTGCATTGCTTCCAAGCATGGCTAGAAATATACAAGCTGGGCGATTCCAGGAGGCTACCGAGAACCAGGAAAAATCACTAGAGATTGGTTTAATATTAACAATTCCCGCAGCTTTTGGACTAATGGTTTTATCTGACCCTATCGTAACCGCTTTGTTTCAACGTGGCGCTTTTGATACAACATCTGCGGCCTCAACAGCGTTAGCATTGGTATGCTATTCGGCAGGATTACCGGCATTTGTAATTATTAAAATTTTTCAACCTAACTTTTTTGCGAGACATGACACCACAACACCCGTACAAATTGCTGCTGGTTCAGTAGTTATAAATCTGATATTAAATTTGATTTTAATGCAATATTTTGCCCATGCAGGCTTAGCTATGGCAACATCAATTTCTGCTTGGTTGAGTGCTGCAATTTTTGCAATAGTTTTGAAAAATAGAAATTTATATTCTCCTAGGAGACAATTATTAGGAAAGATAATTCGGATAATTCTAGCTGCCGCTGTTATGGGACTAGGGCTAGTTGCATTGAAAGAGTTTTCAGGGGATTTCGCTGAGAGTTCACGCCTCTTAGGTATCTGCGTTCTTTTGCTATTGATATCCTGCGGGGGATTTATTTATTTCGTTTCACTATTTTTATTTAATGGCATAAGTAAAGAAGAAATAGTTGAAAACTTGAAACGCTGGTCTGTTCGCGATTAAAAACATTTTCATGCAGTTCTTTTTCTATGGACGTTAAAGCAGTAGCTAATTTGATAATCCTTGATGCACTACTAAGGAGCACCACCTAATGGATCGTATATTTTCAGGCATCCAGCCCTCAGGAAATTTGCAGTTAGGCAATTACCTTGGAGCAATTCGAAATTGGGCACGAATGCAACATGAATACGAGTGCATTTTTTGTGTCGTTGACCTTCACGCCATAACGCTGCCACAAGATCCTAGCATTATGCGAGAAGCTACTAGAGAGGTCGCGGCGGGCGTTATAGCTGGAGGGGTTGATCCTAGTAACTGTATTATTTTTAACCAAAGCCAGGTTTCAGAGCATTCAGAGTTGGCATGGCTTTTCAATTGTGTAGCTCGTCTCGGGTGGCTTAATAGAATGACCCAATTTAAAGAAAAAGCGGGAAAAGATCGAGACGGCGCATTCGTTGGTCTCTATACCTACCCTGTGCTTCAGGCGGCTGACATCTTGGCTTATAAAGCGACGGATGTACCTGTTGGCGAAGATCAAAAGCAACACATTGAATTATCGCGCGATATAGCTCAAGCATTCAACTCAATGTTTGAGGTTGATTTTTTCCCACTCCCAGAACCTCGAATTCAAGAAGAAGCTGCTCGTATTATGAGTTTGAGAGATGGGTTAAAAAAAATGAGTAAATCAGATCCTTCTGACAACTCACGAATTAATATGATCGATGGACCAGATTTAATCGCACAGAAAATTCGCCGAGCCAAAACAGATCCTGAACCTTTACCGGAAAGGTTAGAAGACCTGGCCGGTCGGGCCGAGGCGTTAAACTTAATTACAATATTTTCAGCACTATCTGATAGAACCATGCAATCCGTCGTAACGGAGTTTGCAGGCAAGGGTTTTGGGGATTTCAAAAGCGCGCTCTCCGACCTTGCTGTTTCTACATTGGGGCCTATCGGAGATGAAATGCAAAGGTTAATGGGGGCTCCAGATGAAGTAGATAAAATTCTTCATGATGGAGCTTTGAAAGCAAGAGCAATTGCTGCTCCAATTGTTGCTGAAGCAAAAAAAATAGTTGGTTTTTTAAATCCATAACCCAAACTTTTAAATTTTAATAGATTCGATCCGCTAATTCTGATTGTATATAATCCGTGTTCGAAAATTTAATCTCTATTTCAAAGTTTAAATAATATGTGAGATTTTGATAAAAAGATGTAACGAATTTTTTGACCCCGATACTTGATCATAGACTCAAATATTGTATCTGTTAGGGTTAGGTCTCTTCTAACAAACGA
>CALIMD010000324.1 GCA_938028645.1 uncultured Alphaproteobacteria bacterium | reverse complement strand
TAGATTTTGGTGCGTGGACAAGACACTCATGTCAAAAGGTCTTTAAACCCCGTGTATTACGACCTTTCTGGTCACTGGGGTTAAATTCGATGCAAAATTGTCTGTTTTGATTCGATAATTATTTCCCGTTAAAGGATGGCTTCCGCTTGTTCAAAAACGCGTCTAAGCCTTCCCTACCATCCTCCGAATCAGCCATAGCGGCTATATGACGCGACTCATCGTCTAGTTGTGTCTCCAAGGATTGTTCAAAAGTTTTAGACAATAGTTTCTTTACCGCGCCATAAGCTTTGGTTGGCCCGTTCGCTAATTTTTTTGCGAGTTTCTCAGCCTCTTCCATCAGATTTTCGTCATTCACCACTGTTGTGACAATACCCCAGTCCCGCGCTTCCTCAGCTGACAGCATTCTATTTGTTAACATTAATTCTTGCGCTCTTCTCAGTCCTACGACTCGAGGCAAATAATAAGAGGAACTCCCATCAGGAGAAAGTCCTGCATTAGTATACGCCATCACAAACTTTGCTGATTGTGCCGCTAGTACAATGTCCGCGAAAAGGGCAAGACTAAATCCGCCACCCGCCGCCATGCCATTTACGGCAACAAGAACTGGAACCCCTGAATGATGAAACCTTTGAATTCCCTGGTGCAAAACAGCTGTCAATTCTAATAATGTTGATTCTATTTTATCCATTTCAGTAGAAAAGAACTTTAGGTCGCCTCCAAAACTATACATAGAACCCGTTGCAGAAATCAAAATACATCTGACATCTGGATTAGTTGTTGCTTCGATCGCAACGCTCATAAACTCGTGTGCAAACACCCTATTTATAGAATGGCCAGCATCAGGACGGTTGAACATAATTTTAGCCACCCCATTTTCAACAGTGTAGAGGACCGTCTCGTAACTCATCATTCTCTCCAAATTTAAAATCACTTAGAAAATTTACTGAATTTTTGCTGTTGCTTGTTTAAGCCAGCATGCAACTTCCTCCGACAATAAGGGAGTCAAACTATTTCTTACAGACGCATGATAGGCATTTATCCAATCAATCTCGTATTCGTTCAATAATTTTTTATCGATCATTGTTCTATCAAACGGCGCATAGGTTATTGTTTCAAAACTTAACATTTCTCGCTCAGCATTATCGATATTTTCAACTTGAACGACTATCAAGTTTTCGAGCCTAATCCCATATGCTGCCTCCTTATAATAACCAGGCTCATTGGAAATGATCATTCCAGGTTCAAGTGGGATGGAACTTGATGTTTTCGATATTCGCTGAGGCCCCTCATGCACCCCCAAATAAGAACCCACCCCATGACCAGTCCCATGATCAAAGTCCATTCCAATCGACCATAAAGGAGCGCGAGCTAATACGTCTATCTGAGAACCGGTTGTTCCCATCGGGAATTTTTGAGTCGCCAGAGCAATATGCCCTTTTAAGACACGGGTAAAACGATCACGCGCCTCGTCGCCTGGATCCCCCACAGCGAGTGTTCTTGTTATATCTGTCGTTCCATCAAGATACTGTGCACCAGAATCTATAAGATATAAATCGCCATTCTTCAGTTTTCTATTCGTCTCCGGACTGACACGGTAATGCACTATTGCACCATTTGGGCCCGACCCGGATATAGTATCAAAACTCAAGTCTTTAAAGAGCGCACCCTCTTCTCTAAATGTCTTTAATTGATCAGCGACAGTAATTTCATCAAGTTTTTCCGAAGATGCATTCTTATCAAACCAGTGTAAAAACCGAGCAAAAGCCACTCCATCCCGTAAATGTGCGTGACGCGTACCTTCTAATTCAACGTGATTTTTTACCGCTTTGAGACACACGATTGGGTCGTCTCCATAGGATACAAAACCATTACTCTTTTTGATATGGTGCTCAAACCAAGTCGGATTTGATTTTGGATCAATTCGTATTTTCATTTGGTTCTCTATTAGAGTGTTCAATTGTTTCCCAATATCCTTAAACGGAAAAACTGAAACCTCATTTCCAAGATGAGCCGAAACTAAACTTGTTACTTTCCTGGTATCTGTAAAAAAACTTATACGTCCATCCCTACTTAAAATAACAAACGAGAGTGGCAGCGGCGTTCTTGGGACGTCCGAGCCTCGAATATTGAGAAGCCAAGCTATAGATTCTGGAGAAGATATGACTACGGCGTCTTCATCATTTTGTTTCAGTTCTTCACAAACCATTGTCTTTTTATCTATGGAGGATTTCCCTGAATAAATTATATCATGCGGTACTATTGGGGATAATGGTATTGACGGTTGGTCGGTCCAAATCGCATCAATTGGGTTCAGATTTAAGGGAACGAGTTTCCCACCTTTTTGGTTTATTAACTTCTCAAATTGTCTGATAGCATCAGCTGTATGCAGCCATGGATCAAATCCAATTCGATTCCCTGATACCATTTTTTGTTCCAACCACTTTATAGGTGGATTTTCAACGATATGCTCTACATCAAAATAGTTCTGATCTACCTGTTGACGTATCTGTAAAGTATAGCGGCCATCAGTAAAAATAGCCGCAGTTTTCTGTAAAATAATCGCGAAACCAGCTGATCCGTCAAAGCCAGTCAGCCAGGCTAATCTCTCGGCGCCAGGTGGGATATATTCTCCCTGATGTTCATCTGCACGAGGCAATATCAATCCATCTACAGTCATTTCGGTTAAGGCTTTACGAAGTTCGGTTAACTTCTTTTTTGAATTTCCGTTGCTACCCTTAGCAACCATCATCGCAGAGCGGCTTTCCAGCAATTCAATGAGATATGATTTTAACGCAGGCGTGATTTCAGAGCCCAACATATTAAGCCAACTTGTATCGTGTGACGCCAAAGAAGACGCATTTACCCCATCAACTATTGATACAATGTCATCCCACTTAATAGATAGGTTTGAGTTGGCGAGGCATTTTTCAATATTACTTTTTAAATCATTCATAAATATTTCTTCAATCTTCTGGGGGAGAAAATAAACAGAATTAGTCTGCCCACAAAACTTCAATCACAATATAGCCGATTTTCTTATGCTTGGTTTCTGCAAAATAATAGTACTCCACCCCGAAATATGTTGACGTCTGAATAGCCTTAATCCGCATGAACGAAATGCACCTAATACATATCTCTCTTGAGGTATCAAGAGTCCACTCAGTATCACGAAACCTCCCTTATTAACCCATCTGCTGCTATCGTAAGCCATATCAAATAGTGGTCCTGCAAGAATATTCGCGACAATCATGTCAAATTTAGTTTTGCGGTTGGGTGAATTTTTGGGATACCCATCGTTTCTACTACAATCAATCTGCCGTTTTACTCGATTTAATTTTATGTTTTCACGGGTTGTTGCAACCGCATCAGGGTCTATGTCAAGCGCTAAAATTTTAGATCTGGGCCACAGTCGAGCGGAGGCAATAGACAAAATTCCCGAGCCACAACCCATATCTAAAATGCGTTTTGGGGCAACAAATCGCCTCAAAAAGGATAAAGTACGCAAGCACCCTTCGGTTGTGCCATGGGTGCCTGAACCAAATGCTCTACCTGCTTCTATCTCTATTTTAAAAGAATGCTTTGGAACCAAAAAACGGTCATGCGATCCATGAATTATAAATCGTCCATACCTTATAACCGGGAATGACTCCCTATTTCTGGCAACCCAGTCTATTTCAGGTAGAAGCTCGAATTTAATTTTTGGTTTAGAGATTTTTAATTGCAAACAAATGCTAGCAATAGCTTCCTTAATATTATTCCTTGCTGGTGATCGATTAATAAATCCATTCAGCTCCCACATGCGAGTTCCCTCTAGCTCAAATATGGACGTAGAATCCAAAAACGGTTCTATTATCTCAGAAAAAATAAAAGCATATTCGGCTGGCAGTTTCATAGATACTTGCCAAACTTCACTCATGGTTTGGATAAAAACCTGGCAATTACTTTTTTCGATCCGGCATGATCAAAATTGATGTCGACTTTATCGCCATCTACAGCAGTAACTGTTCCCATTCCAAATTTCTGATGAAATACCCTTTCATCACTTGAGAACAAGGATGATTGTGAGCGATCAACGACGTATCCTTCACCCGCGATTGAAGGGTCACTAATATAATCCTTTTGCTTACGCCTAGAGAAGCCTGGACCATACTTTTGCCATTGCTTATTGCCGCCAAAAATATTATCTATCGATTGGTTTTCATCGGGATTTTCGGAGAGCATACGCTGATTTCCAGAATATAGACCAATCTCACTCATATCCTCGATTTGATCCGCTGGTAGTTCGGAAACAAAACGAGACGGAATAGAACTTTGCCATGTTCCATATAACCGTCTATTGGCAGCAAAGCTTATCTCAATTCCTTCTCTAGCTCTAGTAATCCCAACATAAGCCAGCCTCCGCTCCTCCTCCAATCCGGTGACACCATTTTCATCTAGCGACCGTTGGTTGGGGAATACTCCGTCTTCCCAACCAGGAAGAAATACCTTGTCAAACTCTAATCCTTTAGCCGCGTGCAAAGTCATCAAACTGATCTGATCACCGTCATTTATTTCTGCATTATCCATGACAAGACTTATATGTTCCAGAAAACCGTTAAGGTTTTCAAATTCCTCAAGAGCACTCACCAGTTCTTTGAGATTTTCAAGCCTGCCGGGAGCGTCTGGTGATTTATCCAGTTGAAGCATCTCTGTGTAACCTGATTCGTCTAAAACGATGGCAGCAACCTCCACATGACTATTGCTATCTAACATTTTTTGCCATCTTCTAAAATCGTCTAGTACTTTTTGTAGAGCCTTTTTAGCTGCAGGTCTTATCTCATCAGTTTGTGAAATATTTTCAATCGCTGTCCAAAGTGAAACCCTTTCCAGACGGGTCAACTGGTGTATTGTCTGGAGTGTTGCCGATCCGATGCCTCTTTTTGGTTTGTTGATAATCCTTTCTAAAGCTAAATCGTCGTTATGCTGTGTAAGAACTCTGAAGTATGCGATCGCATCTCTTATTTCCATTCTTTCATAAAACCGAGCCCCACCTATTACTTGATAAGGGATCCCCAGGGTTAAAAACCTCTCCTCGAATTCTCTCGTTTGAAAACCCGCTCTAACGAGCACAGCCATTTGACTTAATGAAGTTCCCTTTCTTTGATACGCCTCTACTTGGTCTCCTACAATACGCGCCTCTTCTTCTCCATCCCAGACCCCGCGTACAATGATTTTCTCGCCCTCGTGACCATCGGTCCATAATGTTTTACCTAATCTCCCCTCATTAACAGAAATAAGCTTCGATGCAGCCGCCAATACACGGGAAGTTGAGCGATAGTTTTGCTCGAGGCGGATCACCTCTGCACCGGGAAAATCTTTTTCAAACTTGAGTATGTTTCCAACTTCGGCACCGCGCCAACCATAGATAGATTGATCATCATCGCCAACACAACAGATATTTCGCCGGCCTTGGGCAAGAAGTCTTAGCCACAGATATTGGGCAATATTTGTATCTTGATATTCATCAACAAGAATATAGGAAAACTGGTTTTGATACAGTGCCAAAACATCCGGGTTTTCATTGAATAGTGTTAAGCAGTGTAATAATAAATCACCGAAATCCGCCGCATTTAAAACACGCAAGCGGTCTTGATACTGTTTGTAAATTTGCTTGAGACGAACCGAAGAAAACTCTTTTTCCTCAGCATCATTTATTTTATCAGGCGTAAGACCACGATCTTTCCAACGTTGTATCACCCCCGATAAAGTTCTTGGGGGCCATTTTTTATCGTCGAGTCCCTCGGCCTGCATCAGTTGCTTAATCAATCTAATTTGATCATCGGCATCTAAAATTGTAAAATTTGTCTGAAGACCAAGTAATTCTGCATGGCGTCTAATTATCTTAGCGCATAACGCATGGAATGTACCAAGCCATACTTGTTCTGCCATAGGCCCTATAATACTGGTGACCCTCTCTCTCATCTCGCGTGCAGCTTTGTTTGTAAACGTAACCGCCAGAATAGACCAAGGACGAGCTGCACCGGTAGCAATCAGGTGCGCCAAACGGGTTGTTAAAACTCTGGTTTTTCCCGTTCCAGCTCCCGCCAGCACAAGAATAGGACCATCTTGCGCTTTAACCGCCGTTAATTGCATCGGGTTCAGTCCATCAAGATATTCTAGAGTATTATTCTTTGGGATAGATTGTCCTGATTTTATTTCATTACCTGGCATTATTTGAAGAACCTAATATTAAAATTCATTCTTTGTACGAAGGGAGGTTAGCAAATGTGGGTTACTTCCTGATAGCTACGCTGTTTACTTTAATTTAATGCTCATCCTCCCTGAGCCGCTCTAATTGGCGAACATAAGTTAACTGAGCTCTTATAACGTCTCGTTCATGCAAACACCCAACTATTTTTTTACTATCTGGGGCATCCAGCACTGCAACAAGCGGATCTTCGCCTCCGGAAAAAACCTCAACCGCATTTTCCAGGGTATCCGTTTCATAAACAAATAAATCAGTGACAGTTACGAGGTCTATTACTGTTTTTTGCTCATCGTATTTTTTATCGAAAGTTAATTTCCCCATATCCGAGATCATTAATCTGCCAAAAAATCGGCCTTCCTGCGTTATGAAAACCTCCCCATTAGCCGCAGAAACAAGACTTTTACGCAAAGATGGCAGACTATCATCTCCATTCAAAATACTGTGATCGTGGCGTATAAGAGATTTCAAATCGGGCCGATTTAATGCTCCAACTTCATGTCCTCCCTGCAAAACCACCCCTCGATGAGCGAGCATCCATAGAAAATATGATGGGCCATGAAGCGACCTCGTAATAATTGTAG
>CALIMD010000323.1 GCA_938028645.1 uncultured Alphaproteobacteria bacterium | reverse complement strand
GCTACTGATATTTGTTTTCCCGAAATCACATAAGGAACATAATTAGCAGCTGGGGATGCCGCCTGGGGTAAAACTATACCTTGGCTCGCGAGAATTTTCTCGATATTTCCAGTCATGTTTCATCTCCAAAAACTTAATATTCTGTTGGAAAGTTTATCGATTTAAACTTTGTAATACTAGTTCTTATGTTGCAAAAAAAGGGATGTATCTTAGATGATACATCCCTAAGCTCAAAACAATATCCGATATTGTCTCTACACACTTCACAGGGTTTGGGGGCGGATATGGGAGGATACCGACCCCATAGGTTACAGCCAGGCAAATAGCACATATAAATAAACGCTGCAGCCTAATCCCAACATCTTGCGTTGGGATGCTATATATTGTACCACATTTCAATAAAAATACAATATTAGCCGAGGATAACCGCACATAACACTCCCCAATACAAAAAAAGCATCTCTAATTAGGCGGGGACATGACAAGGATTTTGATATTTAACAAATAATTTTTTTCTTAATTACAATAGTCGACAATAAATAAAATAGAATGTGATTATTATGTCTTTTGCTGATGACAAAATTACGAGAACAAAAATCCTTGAACTTGATGGTTATGAACACTTAGTCAAAATAGCCCAAGGAGAGCTGCCACAAGGACCATTTCAGGAATTGTTGGATATACAGATCGAAAAAGTGGAAAGGGGCGAATTAACATTGAAGAGTCGTCCAACTAGTCGTTTCTATAATCCATATGGAGTTGCCCATGGAGGATATGCATCCTCCTTATTGGACACTGCGATGGGCTGTGCCGTTCAAACAATTTGCCCCATAGGTTATGGCTCTACAACTTTAGAATTGAAAGTCAACTTGGTGAAAGCTATCACAGACAAGGCAGGTGAATTAACAATTAAGGGCACGGTATTGCATGCAGGCAAAACAACAGCGACGTCCGAAGCCACCATAGTTGATGCAGCAGGTAATCTTTTCGCTCACTCTAGTTGCACATGCCTAAAGATAAAACTTCAGAATTGATACTCTAAAATATTTTACTCACTTATTATTTTTCATCGTCTTGTGTGACTGCATAATCTGACCCTGTACAGGAAGCTCTGCTCTAAGAATTGTCCCGGATTGCGACTCAGTTATAAATAGTGACGAATTGTTTTCTCCTCCAAATACAATGTTTGTAGTCATCAATCCTTCGCAAGAGCGAATACGATGCTGAGGTTGGCCTAAGTTATCAAAATGCCAGACGGCTCCTAATCCTGCATGGGATATTAGCAGGCCACCTTCTGAATCCATTGCCAGACCATCTGGTCCTCCATGCCCGCCAGATAATTGAATATAAATGCTCACTTTGCTAGTGGATCCATCGGGAAGCAGTGGTACACGCCATGCGGCATTGCCACGCGTCATCCCAACATATAATACACTTTCATCAGGACTAAGAACTAGCCCATTAGGACTAGGACCGTTTCCCACCAAAAGTTGTAGTTTGCCATCTACTGTATATCGATAAACACGTCCTGTGGGATCATGCATACCCGTTTGCCCTTGATCAGTAAAATAGATATCTCCATTTGAAGCTAGGTGCAGATCGTTACATCCTCTGAAGCTTTCAGACCACCGATGATCGATAATTGTCTCTAGGTTTCCATTATCTGGATTAATTTTTATTATACCTTTTTTATAGTCGGCTATTATTAGATAACCCTTATCGTCCACTTTCATTCCGTTTGGCCAACCATCATATTCAGCTATAATACTAAAGTTCCCTGAAGGAGAGATTTTGAAAATTTCACCATAAGGAATATTAACCAGATATAGATTTCCACTTTTGTCAAACGTAGGCCCTTCAAGAAAACAATCTATATCGTGTCCAGGTCGATTGGCACCGCCCCAGGCAGGCCTCCCTCCAACACGCCTCAGTTTTTCTGGCACTCGGGCGAATACTTCGGTAGAGATATCTTTTGGTGGCGGATAAAGTGACATCTTTTGCTCCGATTTTTACAGCTAATTCCTAAAAGGTTAAACTTTCTATAATTATTTTTAGTTCGCGTCTTTTGATGTATATTTTGCCTAATCCTTAACTTGGCGCGTCTTCCAATATCATCTCTGATGCTTTCTCAGCGATCATTAAGGTGGGAGAATTCGTGTTACCAGATGTTATTGTGGGCATGACAGAAGCATCTACGACCCTTAACCCTCGGATCCCATGGACTTTTAAACGTTCATCAACGACCGCCATATTATCACTTGATGGCCCCATCTTACATGTTCCAACAGGATGAAAGATTGTTGTTCCTATATTGCCTGCTTCTCGCGCTAAATCATCATCAGACGCAAACTCAATACCAGGTTTGAATTCTTCTGGTTCAAATTTTTTCATTGCAGAAGATGAGACAATTTTTCTTGTTAGTTTTATGGCATCTGCCGCAACTTTTCTATCCGCTGGATCAGATAAGTAATCGGGTTGAATTTTAGGTGGTTCGCGGGAATCTTCCGTTTTTATACGAACATGCCCTCTACTCTCCGGACGCAAATTACACACAGATGCTGTGAACGCTTCAAAAGGATGTAATGGATCACCAAGTTTCTCAGTGGATAACGGTTGAATATGATATTGAAGGTTTGGAGTTTCTTTATTTTTGTCAGACTTGGCAAAACCTCCCAACTGACTAGGCGCCATTGTCATAGGCCCTCTCTTAAATAAAAAGTATTCTAGACCCATTCCAATTTTTCCAAAAAGACTATTCGCCCGCAGATTTAAAGTCTTTGTATTTTTAACTTTAAACACCAACCGCATTTGCAAATGGTCCTGCAAATTTTCTCCTACTCCGGGAAGTTCTATAATATTTTGGATACCTATTTTTTGGGAAAGCGCCCCAGAACTAATACCAGATGCCTGCATTATTTGCGGAGAACCGATGGCGCCGGACGCCAAGATAATTTCTCCAGAGACGGAAGCTTCAAATAAATCGTTTCCTCGCCAAAATTTAACTCCGACAACTTTATTACCTTCAAATTGAAGTTTGTTGACATGCGATTTCGTCAAAATAGTCAAATTAGCTCGCGATTTTATCGGATGAAGAAAAGCGTCAGCAGCGCTCCACCTCACCCCCTGTTTTTGATTAACTTCAAAATAACCACATCCTTCATTATTACCCGTATTAAAATCGTTAGTATTCGGAATACCTGTTTCGGCGGCCGCATCTCGGAAAGCATCTAATATTTCCCATGAAAGCCGTTGGCCTTCGACACGCCATTCACCATTGCCGCCATGCATTTCGTTTTCACCTAAAACATGCCCCTCTGACCGTTTAAAATATTTAAGCGCTTCATCCCAACCCCAACCATAGTTTCCCAATTGCCTCCAATGATCGTAATCTCGAGCTTGACCCCTCATGTAAATCATACCATTGATGGAGGAGCACCCTCCCAAAACTTTCCCACGTGGATAGTTCAACGACCTGCCATTTAAGCCAGTTGATGCCTCGGTTGAAAAACACCAATCAGTTCGAGGGTTATTCATTGTAAAGAGGTAGCCGACTGGGACCCTAATCCAGAAATAGTCATCCTTACCTCCGGCTTCGAGTAAAAGAACTCTGTTTTTAGAGTCTGCAGAGAGGCGATTAGCCAGTAAACATCCGGACGTCCCGGCCCCAACGATTATATAATCAAAGTCACCATATTTTTTGGAAATAAGCTCGCTCATATTGTCTCTCTAATACTCGATATTTCTTGAGCTAATAAAAACAAGGCTGAAATTACTAGCACCAGTCATCAACATTATTACTAGGTCAGATGACATCAGCAAGGTTTATAATACTTATTTTCTATACAGTTTAGGAATTAACTACCTAGACATTATAATTCCCTATTATCCTTCCAATCTATTTTCTTAATAAACGTTCACAATAAAAACTGGTATGGAGGTCAAACCCATTCCCGTACTAATTTGCAAAACTAAATCGTAGCGGTTTTTAAGAAATTTACTTCTAACAAACTTAACAATTTTAAAATCATTAGATTAATTGGAAAATTTATAATAGATAATATTGTTCCACAAATTTTTTAAATTGTTTAATAGCTCAAAACAGTGACTAGGAGATATCATATGTCAGTTACACGTATTGAAAAAACTACAGGCAGCGGACCTAAAATGAGTCGCTGTGTTGTTAAAGGTGATATGGTTTATGTTGCCGGTCTCACCGCCACGGATAGATCCGCGGATGTTGCAGGTCAAACACAACAGATACTAGATAAAATCGACGGATACCTGGCTGAAGCCGGCACTGATAAATCCAAGCTTCTTCAAGCGAACCTTTGGATTACGAATATGGACAATTTTGCTGCGATGAATGCAGTTTGGAATGCCTGGGTTGATCCTGAAAACCCACCAGTCCGCGCCTGCGTGAGAGCAGATTTAGCGGTCCCTGAACTTCTTGTTGAGATAATGGTCACCGCGTATAAATAATCTACTTTATATGTTAGTTAACAGCTTCACCAAAGCAGCACCTGCTCTATTTGTGTTGCTTTGGAGTTCTGCATTTATAGGCGCTAAATTTGGATTACCATTTGCAGAGCCTTTGACATTTATTTTTCTTCGTTTCGTTTTTGTTGCAGCAATATTTCTCTTTCTAAGCCTGCTTTTTAGGGCAAATTGGCCGGGAACCTGGATGCAATTCACGCATATAGCTTTCGTAGGGCTACTCATGCATGCTTTTTATCTAAATTGCACTTTCATTGCGTTAGACTATGGTGTCCCTATCAGTTTAGCAGCATTAATTTACGGACTCCAACCAATCTTAACGTTATTTATTGTAAGTTTTCTTCTCCATAGCAATATCTCATCGGCGCAATGGGCGGGGGTTTTTCTTGGTTTTCTGGGACTATTTTTCGTGCTTTATGATAAATTAGGGTTTAACGAAACTAAGTTAATACCAGTCCTAATATTAGTATTTGGCCTGTTTTGCATTACCATCGGGACAATTTACCAACGGAAATTTTGTAGCGCTATGAGTTTGCTCACTGGCAATTTTATTCAGGTATTTGTTGGTGGTGTTGTGACAGGCATCGCCGCGTTTTACTTTGAATCAATGATTGTCAAGTGGAACATTTCATTTATTGGCGCTCTTATTTGGATGATTTTAATTGTATCGCTTGGCGCCCACACGTTATTGCTTTTTATGCTGCAACAAAATCAAGTAGCTAAAGTATCCAGTCTTCTATACCTAACACCGCCAACAGCATCGGTCATGGCGTACTTTATGTTTGATGAAATGCTCAGCGCCTTAGCTATCGCCGGTGTAGGTGTAACTGTGATTGGTGTTGCGCTAATAATGCATGGGCCCACAAACAAACAAGCACTCTGATTAGATAGAGTGACTTTTCCTAGAAACCTGATAAAACCTATCCATTAGAATCATCTGGAAGTATTTTATGCAAACTGCAAAAGATATTTTTTCTTATCGTCCGTACTGGGCGAGTAAATTTGACCCAGCCCCATTTCTGCCAATGAACAGAAATGAAATGGATCTGTTGGGATGGGACTCATGTGATGTGATTTTAGTTACGGGAGATGCTTATGTAGACCATCCGAGTTTTGGAATGGCTGTGATCGGCCGTGTGCTTGAGTCCCAGGGGTTTCGCGTTGGCATAATATCGCAACCTGACTGGCACACTACCGACGGATTTAAAGAACTCGGACGACCCAATCTTTATTTTGGAATTACAAGCGGCAATATGGACTCCATGGTCAACCGCTATACGGCCGATAGAAGGTTACGGCATAATGATAGCTATACACCAAATGATGAAGGTGGGAAAAGACCAGATCGCGCAGTAACGGTTTATGCACAGAAATGCCGAGAGGCATTCAGTAATGCTACAATAGTTATTGGAGGAATCGAAGCTTCCTTGCGACGAATAGCTCACTATGATTATTGGTCAGATAAGGTTCGTCGCTCAGTATTGTTGGATAGCAAGGCAGATCTCTTGCTTTATGGTAATGCCGAGCGTGCCATTGTGGATGTAACACATAGGTTTGCACGCGGCGAAACGCCAAAAGATATGAGAGATGTTAGAGGAATAGCGTTTGCAACGAATACAATGCTAAACGGTTGGACAGAACTCGATCTTCACGATATCGATAACCACGAAATTTCATTGGTTTCCCCTAAAAAGACCGATAGCCGAACAGTAATACGACTACCATCCTATGAACAAGTGAGTGCAGATCCCGAAACCTATGCCCATGCGTCTCGTTTACTTCATATCGAAAGTAACCCTGGTAATGCAAGACCACTCATTCAAAAACATGGAAATCGAAATGTCTGGGTAACAGAACCTCCAATCCCACTAACGACAAAAGAAATGGATGGAGTGTTCGCACTCCCATACGCCAGAGCTCCTCATCCCGTTTATGGAAAGGCCAAGATCCCAGCTTGGGAGATGATCCGTTTTTCTGTCAATATAATGAGGGGATGCTTTGGCGGATGCTCTTTTTGTTCGATTACCGAACATGAGGGACGCATAATTCAAAGCCGGTCTGAAGAATCTATTTTAAAGGAAATTGAGGATATAAGGGATAAAGTGCCAGGCTTCACGGGGGTAATATCTGATGTCGGTGGTCCTACCGCAAATATGTATAGGATGGCTTGCAAGGATAAAAAAATAGAAGCAATTTGCCGAAAACCGTCTTGCGTTTTTCCGGATATTTGTAAAAATCTAAATACAGATCATAAACCGCTTATCGAACTTTATAAAAAAGCACGAAAAATTGACGGTGTAAAAAAAATACTAGTCGCGTCTGGCCTTCGCTACGACCTCGCTGTAAAAAGTCCGGAGTATATCAAAGAGCTGGCAAGCCATCATGTAGGGGGATATCTGAAGATAGCCCCCGAGCATACGGAAGATGCGCCATTAGCCAAGATGATGAAACCTGGTATAGGTGCATATGATAGATTTAAATCCATGTTTGAAACCGCATCACGTTCTGCGGGAAAGAAACAATACCTTATCCCATATTTTATCGCAGCCCATCCCGGTACTTCCGACCACGATATGATGAATCTGGCCATCTGGCTGAAAGAAAACGGTTTTCGCGCTGACCAAGTACAAACATTTTTGCCATCTCCAATGGCTCTATCGTCTGCGATGTATTACAGCGAGCGGAATCCACTGAAACCAGTCAAAAGAGATGGTGGTGAGGTTGTGCTAACAGCAAAGGGATTAAAGCAAAGGAGATTGCATAAAGCCTTTCTACGTTATCACGACGCAGAGAATTGGCCGGTACTCAGAGAAGCACTAAAAAAAATGGGAAGATCTGATCTTATTGGTTCAGGTAAGCGGCATTTAATTCCTGCCTGGCAGCCTCGAGGCACGGGCAGTAAATCTGGAGAGGGCAGACGATTTGGTCAGAAAAAGGGATACCAGACTTTTGTTACAACCCATGCAGGTAAAGGCAGGAGACGGCCTTTAAACGACGAAAAAAATTAGATCTCTTTATCATTGCTTTTTGCAAGCAAGATCATGGTATATAAAGCTGCCCTTAGAGTAGTTTCCCATCTTTTTATTGAAATCTAGATCCCATTTTGATTTTTTTGTCAGTAGTTCTAGACTTTTCTTCAACAATATCATTTAAATTATCGACGCATAAAATACCTACAATAATGTAGGAAAAAAACTAAACAGCGGTCTTTAGGGGGAGAATAGAGTGTCAAAAGGTTACAATGTACTGCTATTAGGGGCATCCTACGGATCCCTTTTAGCAACAAAAATAGTTTTGGCCGGGCATAACGCACACCTTATATGCTTACCTGCAGAATCTGACCTGATAAATAAAAATGGAACCCTAGTGCGAATGCCTATTAAAGGGTCCGAGGGGCTATTTGATATCAAATCGACCGATCTACCCGGCAAATTATCCGCGTCTGGCCCAGAAACAGTGGATCCTACAGATTATGATCTAGCTGTCTTAGCGATGCAGGAACCACAATACCGCTCGAGTGGGGTTAGAGAATTACTGGAAGGTCTTGCGGCGTCGAGGATACCCTGTATGTCCATCATGAATATGCCTCCACTTACATATTTAAAAAGAATTGAAGGACTTGATACTGATAAGTATAGGAAAAGCTATGCCGATGCTACCGTTTGGGATGCATTGGATCCTTCTTTGATGACACTCTGCAGCCCAGATCCACAAGCGTTTCGCCCTCCAGATGAACCAGTTAATGTGTTACAGGTGAGACTGCCTACTAACTTCAAATCTGCAAGGTTTGAGTCTGACGCACACACAGAAATACTAAAGAAACTTGAGACAGATATTGAGGCTGCTCGGTTTGACACAGGAAATGGTATGGCCGAACTTCCCGTTAAACTAAGAGTGCATGAATCAATTTTTGTCCCCATGGCAAAATGGTGCATGCTTTTAGCAGGCAATTATCGCTGCGTTCAACAAACTGAAATGAGAACGATAAAAGACGCTGTGCATTCCAATCTGGAAGAAACACAAGAGGTGTATCAGTGGGTGTCAGAACTCTGTATATCGTTGGGTGCAGCACCAACAGATATGGTCCCTTTCGAGAAATATGCTAACGCTGCGGAGTCCCTCATCAGTCCCTCTTCTGCTGCCCGCGCTCTAGCAGCTGGAGCGCCAAATATCGAACGTGTTGATAGACTTGTTCAATCAATAGCAGCCAACAAGGGGTTAAGCTTGGCTGCGGTCGATAGCACCGTAGCTTTAGTAGATAACTGGATTGAGAAGAACCAAGAAAAGGCCTAGTTATAAAACTTAAAACAACAATAATTGAACTATGTTTTATGTATTTTTCTGCTGGGAGACTTAATGGATGAAATTTGGTATCACCACGTCAAAAATCGATGAAATTGGTCTCATTACTCGAGCAGAAAATCTTGGATATGATTTCTGCTGGGTATCTGACACACAAATGATTCGGTCAAATCCATGGGCTGTTTTAGCCCTAGCAGCGCATCAAACAAGGACAATAAGAATAGGCACTGGCGTCGCTGTTGCAGGCTTGAGATTGGCACCCGTCACAGCAAACGCTATTGCAACTATAAATAGAATAGCCCCAGGAAGAACATTCCTTGGAATAGGCACCGGTAATACCGCCATGAGAGCCATGGGACAAGCTCCTATGGGAGTTAAAGCCTTTGGAGAGTATATTCGTGTCGTACAAGGCCTTTTGAAAGGCGATGAAGTTGAATATACCTTAAATGGCGTTACGCATCCGATTCAATTTCAAAATCAAGAGTTCAAATATATTGATGTTGAAAATCATATCCCAGTACATGTAGGAGGATTTGGTCCACGAGCGCAAGCACTGGCAGGTGAA
>CALIMD010000322.1 GCA_938028645.1 uncultured Alphaproteobacteria bacterium | reverse complement strand
ATTTTTGCTCCCTTTAGCAAAAAACGAGATAGGAAAAAGATAATGTTGTTTGGAGCAATGGTAGCACCCAGAATTTCTGATTGGATGCTTATCAAAGATTTAGAAAATATGGGATTTGGTTCCGTTTGGATGCCAGATTCACATATGATTTATTCTGATACTTATGCGGTTCTCGCATTAGCCGCGGCTAATACATTTAAAATTAAACTCGGAACCGGAATAGCAGTGGCTCCAACCAGAATTGCACCGGTCACCGCTCATTCAATTGCGACGATCAATCAATTAGCCCCAGGTAGAACGTTTTTAGGTATTGGGACCGGTCATACAGGCATGCGTGTCATGGGAATGGACCCAAGAAAGGTAGGAGAATTTAGAGAGTATTTGAGGGTCACAAGGGCGCTTCTTCATGGTGAGGAAATTGATTACACTCTTAATGGTGAAACAAGGGATATAAAGTTTTTGCACCCAGATGACGGTTTTATAAATGTTGAGAGTCCTGTACCTATCTATGTGGCTGCAGATGGCCCGCTTGCTCTGCAAGCCGCAGGTATTTACGGGGATGGTAGGATTTGTTCACATAATCAATCAAAAGCATTACTTAAAAATAGCCTCGAAATGATCAAATTGGGGGCAAAAAAAGCCCAAAGAGTTTTGCCAGAAACATTCAATACAACGGTGTTAACATATGCCTGTGTATTAAAACCGGGAGAGAGTATCACATCAGAACGTGTTATTGATGAAATTGGATCAATGGCCATAGCCTCCCTTCATTATTGGTGGGAGCTATACAAGAATGATGGAGATACAAGTACAATTGCTCGGAGCTGTCATGGCATCTGGGAAGAATATTTAGAATTTACGGAGCAGATGGAAATACCGTTGGAAAAGCGTTATCAGCAAGTACATTTGGGTCACTGTGCTTATATATTACCTGAAGAAAGACGCTTTGTGACAGAAAATTTGATAAGGTCGACGGGGGGGCTGGTTGGTACTCCTGAGGAAATAATTGATATGATAAAAGATAGGGAGGCAATGGGTTTGACCGAAATTGCTTTACTTCCTAGTATGGACTTTGCCAGAAAAAACTTATCAGAATTTTCTACCCACGTCATCGAAAGGTATTGAATTTGACGGGGGAGATTAATAACTTAATCGCATTTACGATACCCCTTTGGATTAGCAAATGATTCAATGCATTAAGGATGACATGAGTTAAAATAAGAAAAAATTGGGAGTTTCAGATGAGTGTAAATACCATAACAGGTCGTTCTGCATTTTTAGCATTATTAAAAGACGAGGGTATAAGCCATCTATTTGGGAACCCGGGAACAACAGAACTTCCAATTATGGACGCACTGACAGAGCATCCCGACTTGAATTACATGATGAGTATGCAGGAGTCCTTAGTCGTATATATGGCGGAGGGATATTCAAGAGCTTCTGGGAAATTGTCGGCCTGTAATGTTCATGTTGCGCCGGGACTGGGCAATGCGATGGGAGCCATATACGCAGCTAAATTTGCTAATACACCAATCATCATTACAGCAGGACAGCAAGAATTAGGACACGGATTAACCGAACCGTTACTTTATGACCCTTTAGTTCCCATAGCAGAACCATTGGTTAAATGGGCGGTCGAGGTCACTCGCCTTCAGGATTTACCTCGTATTGTCCGAAGGGCAGCAAAAATAGCTATGACACCCCCAACAGGACCTGTTTTTATTTCTCTGCCAGGGGATATTCTAAATGAGGAAGGTGCATTGGAATTAGGGGCTAGAACTCGTGTTGATACAAAAGTTCGTCCCGTTGATTCTACACTTGAGCGATTTGCAGATAGAGTATTGGCGGCGTCTAACCCAGTAATCGTGGCTGGTCATGAATTAGCAACCGATGACGCACTTGATGAGGCAGGTGAATTCGCTAGCATATTAGGGTGTCCAGTCTACCAGCAAACTGTTCAATATGGAGCTCATTTTTTGTCTGAGCACCCAGGTTTTATGGGCGCTTTAACGCGTGACCAGCAACAAGTAAGAGATGTTTTGTCTCCACATGATTTGTTGATTGTACTGGGTGCGGATGTCTTGCGCATGTCGGTATGGGCGCCCGTAGAGCCACTTCCTGAGGGAATGCCAGTAGTGCAAATTGGGCAACGAGATTGGGAAATGGGAAAAAACTTTCCGACAGAATTGGCGGTTCGGGCAGATATTAAAGAGACCCTCAAAGTACTCAATCCGGTTATGGAAAAAAGAGGTGGGCAGGCTCTCCAAACACGAGCAAAGAAATCACTAGCTAATCTGTCTGATAAAAACTGGACATCAAAAAGGAACAAGTTAACGGCGCAACTTATTGCCGACAGGCAAGATCATGTTATAGATCCGTCCTGGATGGTGATGGAAGTAATCAACACAATGCCTGAAGATACAATTATAGTAGATGAGGGTATTATTAGCACAAGGGCTTTAAGCGCTCTATTGCCATACAGGGATTCTGCATCTCTATTCGGGATGGCCAGTGGCGGTATTGGTTGGGGTATCCCGGCGGCCTGCGGTGTTCAGGCGGCTCATCCTGATAGACCAGTAATCGCTATTATTGGAGACGGTAGCTCAATGTATTCCATACAGGCGCTTTGGACAGCAGCTAACCAAAAGCTACCACTGACCTATATCATTTGTGATAATGGTGGATATCGCATCATTAAGGAAAGGCTGTATGCCTTTCATGGCAATGATAATTTTATTGGCATGGATTTCAAAGAACCGGCTGTTGATTTTGTAGGATTAGCTCACTCTATGGGAGTTCCATCTGTTCGTATTAATAAACATGAGGAGCTTGCTCCTGCATTAGAGGCGGCAATTCAAAACACTGAAGGGCCAAATTTACTCAGTGTTACTGTTGATCGGGGTAAGTTTTAGGATTGTCGTCTAACGTTTGTCCTACACCATCAGGGGAGACAACTTGCTTTTTATTCGCAGCCTCCATGATTGCGAGTGTTGTGCTTAATGTTCTTGCGCCATCCTCACCAGACGTTCTTGGGGGCTCTTCACCGCGAATCACTCTGCCAAAGTGCTCTATTTGATCTTGTAAAGGGTTGCCGGCTCCCTCTAATTGTTGTGTTTTCAGCATAGGGAAATGCCAGGCCGCCTCTTTTTCATTAGGATATGTCCAAATTCTCATCAAAGGAAAGTCTAATGACCCTTTGGTTCCAATAAAGCGATAACAACAGTCATCCATGTGGGCAAAATCCTTGTTTTCGCCTGTAGTTGCCTCATAGGACCAGGGACTTGGAGCAGCATCTGATAATAGAATAGTTCCGAGGGCTCCATTTTTAAATCTCAATGCAATTGCGGCAGTATCTTCGACCTCGTGCTCCCTTGTGGTATTTGAAACGTGTGAAGAAATTTCTACTATGTCTCCACATATCCATCTAAGGCAGTCAACATCATGAATTAAATTAGTTAATATTGGCCCGCCACCTCTTTGGGTCCGCCAGGCTGCGTTATAATAGTCATCATGCTTTTTCATTGCCCAGATGGCAGAAACACCAATCAAAGTTCCAATTTTTTCTGATAAGACGATCTCTCGTGCTTTTTCTAGTTGCTTATTGAACCTTCGATAATGTCCAGAGAGAACCTGAGTTTTTTCCTCTCTGCTAGTCTTTATAATCGATCGCGCTTCGTCCATTGTTGTTGCTATTGGTTTTTCGATTAGAACGTGAACTTTGTTTTTTGCACAAATTATAGCTTGTTCTGCGTGCAATGAATTTGGCGTTGCTACAACCACTCCGTCTACGAAAGTATTCGAGAATAAAGCATTCAAAGTTGTGTAGAATTTGGCATTATGTTTTTTTGCAAATGATGCGGCACTTGGGTCTGTATCAACAACAGCACTTAGTTTGCAGGTTTTGCTCGATATTAAGGCAGCAGCGTGCTTTTTCCCAATAACTCCAAATCCAACCAGTGCTATTCGTGTCTTTGTCATGGTTGTAGTTACTTTCAAGATTTTACGAGTTGTTATTATGACGTGACTTTGAGCACCTGTTCAACACAAGCGAGCCACCCGGCATATTTTTTTTCTCTTTGAGTAATGGAGATTTCCGGTTCAAAACGCCTATCTATCATCCAATTTTTGGCA
>CALIMD010000321.1 GCA_938028645.1 uncultured Alphaproteobacteria bacterium | reverse complement strand
TGCCCCTGGTTACACTATGGTTTTGGTGCTCATGATTGTTGCGGGTGCAGCAAATGGTGTTTACCATCCGGCAGATTATGCGATCCTATCTGCTTCTGTATCTAAAGATAGAATGGGTAGAGCGTTTAGCCTCCATACATTTGCTGGGTATGCTGGGTTTGCTGTTGCAGGGCCAATTATTATTTTTCTTAATATGTATTTCGGTTGGAGATTAGGGTTAGCATTTTGTGGTCTAGCTGGTTTAGGAACAGCGATATTACTGATGTTTTATTCCCGTCACCTCAGACATAATTCCAAAAGTGTAAGTACTCATGCTGCACCTGCTGAGGGAGATAAAATACCGGAGAAGCATGGATTGAAGCTTCTTTTTTCATTTCCGATCCTCATGTGCCTAGGTTTTTTCGCTCTCTTATCACTTGGGTCAACAGGCATTGCGAGTTTCCTTATTGTGGCTTTGGGACAACAACATGGAACTGACGTAGAGATAGCTACGTTGATTTTGTCAACATATCTTGTTGCAAGTGCGGTGGGGGTCTTGATTGGTGGTTTTGTAGCTGACCGAACTCAAAAACATAACTTAGTAGCGGCAGTCTGCTTTCTTTCCACTGCAATAATTATAGCATCCATCGGAGCCTTTTCTGTCAATGTATTCTTTATATTTGTTCTCATGGGGCTCATGGGCGTGATGCACGGTGCCATAATGCCATCGAGGGATATGATAGTTCGATCTGTTACACCAGATGGAGCATTTGGAAAAGTTTTTGGATTTGTTACATCAGGCTTTAGTATTGGTGGCATTATAGCCCCACCATTTTTTGGATGGATATTAGATCAATCGGAGCCGTCCTACCTTTTCTTTGGAATTGCAGCGATAATGCTGTGTTCAATGACCACGGTGTTCACCTCGCCGCGCCGCCGCGCCAACTAGTGCTTCGGCGGGTCATACCCAATTGTCGTTCTCGCATCCAAACATACAGACCGCTGGCTATAATTATAATGGTTCCTAATAATGTCCAACTATCTGGAAAGTTATTAAAAACTAAAAGGCCATAAATGGTCGCCCAAAGTATCTGAACGTATTGAAACGGAGCCAAAAGAGACGCGGCAGCTCTGTTATACGCTTTTATCACGATATAGTGGGATCCGCCTCCAATCGCGCCTATAACGAGTAACAGAAGCCACTGCAAGGGAGTAGGGGTTTCCCAATAAAACCAAACTACTGATGAAGAGCCAATCGTGCCCACCAATGCGGTATAGAACCACATTGATGTCGCTGTTTCAGTGAAACTTAGGGTTCTTGTAATGATTGTAAAAAGAGCAAAGAAAAATGCACATCCAATTATGAGCAAGTAAGCCCAATGGATTTCTTGGAATCCAGGTCTAAGAACTATTAAAATTCCGATGAATCCTACTAGAACGGCCGACCAACGTCGAATGCCCACTTTTTCCCCTAACAAGGGTATAGATAGAGCTACTACAAAAAACGGAGAAATAAACATTATTGAATTTGCTTCGGCTAAACCAATATAACCGATTGCCGTGAAAAAAAGACATGTGCAGGTAAGTAAAAGCAATCCCCGGCCAATTATCAGTTTTGGATTGTTTACTTTGAATAAAGGAATAATTTTTCTTCCAGGGAATAGGACAAACATCAATAATAAATGCATTATAAATCTACCCCAAACTACCATAGCTACGGGAAGATCTTCTCTTACTACTTTTACCACAGTATCAGAAGTGACAAAAAGAAAACCAGCCAGCACGGCCAAACCAATTCCGGTTAGAACCTGATTTTCTTGATCATTAAAGAGACCTATGAAATGGGTTAATGTCCTTCGTTGGCTCAATTCGATCTCCAATACTTTTACACGAAGTGTATCGCACAAAGAGAATCGATAACCTCATTGTTATTTTTACTGATCAGTTATCACTTTTAGGAATACCTAGTTATCTAATTAAGTATTGGGGCATTTCGACTAATACCTCCTGATATAAATGTTGGGTCTAGGGCCGGGCGCGCTCGCCCTTGCAATATTGTCTTTTCTTTTTGAGTCGTTTGCAGAATTTATTAGCAGCTTTTTTTGTCTTAAAGCCAACTCCCATCAACCTAATGAAAGTGCCTTTACCCTTACTTGCATCAAACTCTGTTGTCGCAAACGTGAGGTCTTTAAGTTCTTTTCTGAATTTTCTCTTAAGTACTTTCCAACCTCTTTTGGCTCCTTTTACAGTTCTGTATGAAGCTAGATGGACGCCATATTTGCCAGTACTAATTGTTTTATCGGAACTAACTTTTTTAGCTTTTTTTGATAATGGTTTGGAAACGGATAATGCCTCAAAACGTTTTATCATTGCCTCCAATTTAACTATCAAAGCATCGACTTCAGGATTATCTGAGCTGGGAATTCCTGTTTTAGAATATTTAACTGACGGTATTTTTATCTTCTTTGGTAAGCTCGTTCTTTCTCTGGTCGAGCGGTCTACTTTTGCTGATATATTTTTTGTTCTGTCATTTCCTAGGTTTACCGAGACTAGCTGTTTCTGAGATTTTGTGTTGGCAAATTCTCTAACTCTAAGGACATAATTTTGTGCGGATGGTGAATAGTATAAGTCTTCTTTGTGATCCTTGCGCTTGCAGGAAATGTGAAACGTTGTGAAATCCCCCGCAGTGACAGTGATATCTTTTTGACCCAAAACTTCACAGATTTGCTCGTGGCGCCAACCCGTTGGAACATTTTCGCTGTTGCCTCGTATTCCAAACGCAACTTTGTTGCCTTTAGCAAGGGGAAAGATTGTACTGGGGTTTCCAATAATAGTCTGCCTGCCCCGTCCAAGTTCAGGATGTGATGACCAGGACATAGGAGGGGTTATCAAATCACTGGTTGTTGTCCAGATCATGCCTTGATCATTTGTCCAAGTGACCCTGTCCTCATTTGCACTGACTACTTGTTCCTGAACTAACGTTCCGCCCGATGAATAAACAAAAGTATCACCAACAGCATAAACGGGAAGCAGGGCTGGCGACAATTTCACTAATGGTTCGCTTTGAATGCCTATTTGTTCGCCTATACTGGAAAGACTTAAATTACCAAACTTTTCGCCAAAGCCTGCAATTGTTGTTGATGCAATTTTTGATAAATCGAAATCGTCGCGAGAGCAACCTGATAAGCTTAAAACCATAACTATCAGGACTGTAGAAATTTGAAGAGATTTCATGGTTCTAATTCAAGCTCCACTGACTACCCGAAAGACAAAAAACTCAGGACTCTAAGATCGGACATAGAGACAATTTTGTCAATTGCGATACATTAAGGGATTTTTGCTATACGATTAGTCAGTTAAGGCGCCGTTTTTTGCGGTTTTAATGTGTGTTCCCGCAACGATCTAATTCACAAAAGAAATTTTCTAATGTATTCTGCATCCGATTCGAAGTTAATTTTGGAGAATACCATGGCATTGCTGGAAACCTATTCAGACCCATCAGTCAGAGATACTGTTTCTGAAGAAGAATGGAAAGTTAGAGTGGATTTGGCAGCTTGTTACCGATTAGTGGCGTATTATGGATGGACCGACCTGATTTTTACCCATATTTCGGCTCGGGTTCCTGGTACTGAAAATCACTTTCTTCTCAATCCGTACGGGCTCATGTTCGAAGAGATTACAGCTTCCAGTCTAGTGAAGTTGGATACAGATGGCGAGATCGTCATGGAAACAGATTATGAGGTTAATGCGGCTGGGTTCACTATCCATAGCGCGGTTCACCAGGCGAGGCATGATTTAGCATGTGTCATGCATACTCATACAGTTGCCGGTATGGCTGTTTCAGCCCAGGCCGCTGGCCTTTTACCACTGGCACAGACATCTTTAGAATTTTACGATAATCTAGCTTACCATGATTACGAAGGGATTGCACTTGATCTTGATGAAAGAGAAAGGTTGGTCGCCGACCTTGGGGATAAAATGGCAATGATGCTTCGTAACCACGGATTATTAACTTGTGGCAAAAGTGTAGCGCAGGCTTTCACAAAGATGCATTCCCTTGAAAAATCATGTCAGCTTCAGGTTGCGGCGCAGGCTGGTGGAAAGCTGATTCTACCAAGTAAAGAGGTATGCGAGCACACAGCGAAACAGTTTAGGCAGTCCGAAAACACAGAGGCAGAGGGTCATCTGGACAAGTTGGCTTGGACAGCACTTTTACGGAAATTAGATCGTATAAACCCAGGGTATGATTCGTAGAAAAAAGAGAAGAAAAAGTCTATTTTTTTCTTCTCTTTAACAACAGATTAATATGATTTTGGAAGCCCTAGAACTCTTTCCGCTAGGAAACTCAAAACGAGTTGAGGGCTTATTGGGGCGATTCTAGTAACCATTACCTCCCGCATGTAACGTTCTACCTGGTACTCTTTGGCATACCCTAAACCACCATGTGTCATAACAGCAGTTTGACAAGCTTCAAAACCTGCCTCTCCAGCTAAATATTTGGCGGCATTTGCCTCCGCCCCGCAGGGTTTTCCTTCATCAAAAAGCGCAGCTGCTTTCATTGTCATTAGGTTTGCTGCCTCCAATTCAGCCCAGCATTTAGCTAAAGGATGTTGTATGGCTTGATTTTGTCCAATTTGCCTCCCAAACACTATTCTGTCTTTTGCATACTGTGTTGCTCGCGCCAGAGCAGCCCTGCCAATCCCAATAGCTTCTGCCGCAATCAGTATTCGTTCGGGATTCATCCCCTCTAAGATATATCTAAAGCCCATACCTTCTTCACCAATACGATCTTCGATTGGCACCTTAAGGCCGTCAATAAATAACATGTTGCTATCAACGGCTTTCCGGCCCATTTTATCAATCTCACGAACTTCTATTCGATCGCGGTCAAGGTCAGTATAGAATAATGTTAAACCTTCTGTCGGCTTTCTTACATCCTCTATGTCGGTGGTCCGGGTTAAAAGAAGTACTTTATCTGCAACTTGTGCCGTCGAGATCCAGATCTTTGATCCATTGACTACATAGCCATTGCCGTCTGGTGTGGCTTTGGTCTTCAATTTTGTTGTATCTAAACCAGTATTTGGTTCTGTCACGGCAAAGCAGGCTTTTTCTTTGCCCTTTATAAGCGGAGGTAGAAACCTTTGTCTCTGCTCCTCATTGCCGAATATCTCAACGGGTTTTAAACCAAAAATATTCATATGCAAGGCTGAAGCACCGCTCATTCCTGCGCCGGACTCTGCGACTGCCTGCATCATTAGTGAGGCTTCTGTTATACCCAAGCCAGCACCACCATATTTTTCGGGCATTGCTATCCCAAGCCAGCCATCGTCGGCAAACTTACTATAGAAGTCTTCTGGGAACCCTCCTACTTTATCCTTTTCAAGCCAATAATCGTCATTAAATTCGCTAGCCAATTTTAATGTAGTATCACGAATAGTTTGTTCATTTTCATTAAGGTTAAAGTCCATGATTTACTGCTCCTTTTTAATTTAATTATCTTTGGATGGTGGAGGCTGATCAGATGCTGCGTAATCTACGCTAATTTCTGATATTCCGTAGCCCGCCTCTATCGGTATTTTTAAGTGCCTGCCGCCATTTATATCGCGAACCTCTGGGAGAACGGTTACAACAGGTGTTTCTCTTGCTCGTTCTACGGCCGCCTTTGCAGTTTTTGATTCGCTTACTTTTTTAAGATTCATACGAGTAGGAAAAACCACTCGACGTTTGCCTTCCTCCGCTTCCTTAATTGCGGATAAAGGGTCTATCCAAATTGTATCGAGTGTTTCGGAACCATCATGGGATGCTATATGCCCATTTGGAGTTTTTGCCACCAAGAAGTGCGTATCAAATCTTTTCCGTCCTGTTATCGGGGTGATCCAATGGGCAAAAGGGACTAAGAGGTCGCTTGCTACAACTAGACTTTCAGCGGTAACGATGTCATGAAAAGTAATTTTTTGCGATAATAAATCCGTTCGATATTTATTATTGATTTGCTCTGCTCTATCTTCATTTATAACCTCGTCTTCTCCATGCGTTCGTGCAAATAGAAGTCCAGCTTCTTCAAACATTTCTCTAACACCAGCAATTCTTATAGCCCTCAGGTTGTCGGGTATTTCGTCGGTTAGACTACAACAATCTGACTTGATTATTTCATAATCACTATCGTCGACCGTACCCCCAGGGAACAGAAGAGCCCCTCCTGCAAAATCAGCTTTTTTAGTCCGTTGGACCATTAATACCTCCATGCCTGTTGGGGAGTCTCGAAGAGAAATAACGGTCGCTGCGGGTATGGGTTTGACAGGAACTTTTGGGGTCTCATTTTCGAGATCTGTTATCATTGGGTGCTCTCCTTATAGTGGGCTATCACTCGGAAAATTGGGTTTTCTTTTCTCCAGGTGGGCGGCCAACCCTTCTCTTGCCTCGGGTCCCGTGAAACCTAACATCTCCAGGGCAGTGGAGGTATCAAATGTGGGCCCCGCCATTCTGTACCAGTTATTTAAAGCATATTTCGTCCACCTAATAGCACTTTGAGCACCGGTTGCGAGTTTATTTGCTATTTCTAATGCTTTTTCCTGCAGTTCTTCATCATCCACGCAGAGTGAGACTAGGCCAATTTTTTCAGCGTCTTCCCCATTGATAGCTTCACATGTCAGAAGCAGGTATTTTGCTTTAGCCATGCCGCATAATAGCGGCCAGTTGATGACTGCCGAGTCACCAGCTGCAACCCCCAGTCTGGTGTGCCCGTCTACGATCTTTGCTTTTTTCCCAGCGATGGATATGTCCGCAAGTAAACCGGCCACCAAGCCTGCGCCCACTGCTGGACCATTAATTGCCGAGATAATAGGTTTTGAGCAATTGATCACGTTATAAACAAGATCACGCGCTTCTTTCCAAGTGTTCGCTCTATAATCGAAATCATCTATAACTTTCTCAATCATTGAAAAATCACCACCGGACGAAAATGCTTTTCCTGCTCCGGTCAGAATCACGGAATTTATAGAAGGATCGTCATCTATATCTCGCCAGATATAGGCTAGCTCTCTGTGTCCTACTTCATCAAGGGAGTTATAGGTGTCTGGTCTATCAAATGTTATTCTTAGAACTTTATCCGATGGATAATCTAGTTTCAGCTGTTTGTATTTTGATTTATCGATTGGCATCACATGTCCTGTGGTTCGTTGTAACGTCGCAGTCATCCATAACTTATTCCCTTTTTCACCAAATGGTAGAGATTATCGTCTTATTTCTGCCAAATTATTTTTTCGGTAAACGAGCTACGGCCGTGCCAAGAATAGAGAGTTCGCCGTCTTGGTTTCTTGCTTCATGAGTTACTTCTACGAAGCCGTCGCCATCTTTTTCAAATTTATCTGTTATCGCTCCATCAATAAAAATTGTATCCCCTTCAGGATTATGTCGTCTTATTTTTGTATTTGAGGATACTAGAAAACCGTCATCACCAATCCAGTTTGTTATGTGGTGTGTCATCCAGGAACACCGTTCTGGGCCATAGTCATAGGCTCCGGGAGCGCCTACTTTAGTAGCAAATTCATGTTCCCAATGAACCCTTTCGGGACAATCTGGAATATTAAATCGATTTGGAATGCCCAATCCCTCATGTTTACTAACTTGTTTCCAAGCGAGCTTATTCGCCCGAATATAGAGTCCTCCCCACCCTTGGGCATAGGCGATAAATCCCGTCACGGTCATTGGCCCTTTTACCATTCGTGGAAGTTCTTCACCTATTTTTGCATCCTCATAATACCGTGTTTTAGAGCCTCGGATTTCCTCGTTGGCATAGTATTGAAAAATTTCATCCAATTCTTCCTGAGTATATTTTTTTTCAAGGGCTTCATCAGGGTTTCCGTATTTAGTACCCTCTTCACGAGCTGTGTCTCTCTCTGTTCGAAAACACCAACTGTCACATTCTGCAACGATTGCACCCGCCTGGTTAAAAAAATCGACGTGATAGATCTGTTGGATAGCCCTGCCTGCAAACTGCGTTTGATGTTCAACGAGATCTTTCAAATATGATTCTGTGGAGATTTCGTCATTTCTAAACACAGGCAAGTGCCATTTCCAATTTGCGCCAGCCCACATTGCGTGAATTCCAGGCAGCCCACCCACATATCCTGAGGCTATTCGGCTTGTTGAAAAAAGAAAGGAGGGTAAAGCAATAATCGAATTATACTTTGTTTTTGCGGCATAATCCGGCTCACACCAAAGGGGATTATCATCACCAATGCCATGTGCGTAATGCCGGATATTGTCACGCGTGGCTTCAAAACACCAAGGCTCTGGGTCACGAGATATTTTTACCCCGATCCTGGATTTCAAATTATTGAGTTCTTCTTCAGTAATTCTCGGGAAGCTGTCAGTTTTTCTGTTCACAATAACTCCTTGGTATTATTACTGCTGGTCCCGTAAAGTTTTTCTATTAACTTTACCAGCTGGTGTTTTGGGAAGTTCATCAACTATTACTATTATCCTTGGATATTCATGTCTACTAAGACGGTTACGGACAAAACTTTGAACCTCGCTAATGAACTCTATACTTTCGGAACGTTTGGAAACGATAAACGCTTTAACTACTTGCCCTCTCTCTGTATCAGGCACTCCTATGACGGCTGCTTCCGCGATGTCGGAGTGTTTTAATAAAACATCTTCTATCTCAACCGCGCTCATGGTCCAGCCGGCTGAAATAATAACATCATCAGCTCGGCCATGATGAAAATAGTAGCCATCCTCATCTATACTTCCCAAATCTTTGACGCGGAAAAAATTATTTTTTCTCCATAGCACAATTTCGCCAATTTCTCCGACTGAACACGCCTTTCCTTGGGAATTTTGGATGGAAACACCACAGCCAGGAAGCGGTTTGCCAAGAGATCCAACTTTTACAGGTAAATCGTCTGCCCCCGGATAGTTCGCGATTATTACACCCACCTCTGTCGACCCGTATATACTGCAAACATCACGACCAAAGATTTGACGGGCCCAAAGAGCAGTTTCGGTATCCAGGGGTTCCCCAGTAAAAGAGAGTTTTTTGAGCCTTAAAGAATGCTTTTTTGGATTGCTGATATTCCGCATTAGTCGGTAGTGCGTTGCTGCTGCGGAAAGATTAGTAATTTTAAATTTTTCCATGGCAGCTAAAAGTTTCTCGGGATCAAATTTTCCAGCATAAGTCGAAATCTCAACCCCGAGCGCTAGTGGTGCCAACGTCCCATGCCAGAGACCATGTCCCCATGCTGGCGAGGATGGACACATGTATTTATCACCAGGCCGAACGCCAGTAGCATAGAGTGCCGCAATCATAACTGTTACGACAGCGCGATGCCGATGCTTAACTGCCTCAGGCAGCTCGCGAGAAGTCCCGGATGTATATTGATACATGGCCATGTCAGCCGATGTTGTGCTGGTTTCATAGGTAGTGTTATATGCTCCTAAATCGGAAAGAAAGTCATCATCAGCTATTAGAGTTTCAGTATCAGTACCTGACGCTAGTTCAGATTTCCTAGGGTCTAAAATAACTAAAACGGGTTCACAGTCTTTCAGTCGAGCATTCAACCCATCCGGACCAAAAGCGGTGAATAAAGGCACAGCGACGTAGCCTGCTTTCATTATACCAAAGAGAGCCGCGTAGAACTCCAAAGATGGTTCCAGCATAATGGCAACGCGATCTCCAGCTCGATACCCTTTTGTTTGAAGCCAGTTGGCTACACGGTTTGACCAGGTGGATAGATCACCGAAAGTAATTGTCAGATTTTCTCCAGTATCGGTAGCGATATTTATCGCTATACGATGAGGTTCGTGTCGATCTATACACTCGTAAGCGATATTTAAGTTATCTTTATCGCCATCAAAAAGATCCCATAATGCTTCTTTTGTAAAAAATTTATGGGCATCTTCATAGCTAGTATAATCAGTCAAGCGTGGCATGAATGAAATATTATCCCGTACTTCTATTTTTTGATATTTGATCGATCTCTTCATGAGAGAAACCAATCTCTAATAATAATTCAGCCGTGTGTTCGCCGAGGGGGGGGGCAGTATTTCTCAAGGTCCCCGGTGTTTTTGAAAACTCAACAGGGATTGCCGTCGTGTGCAACGGTCCTTCATTTTGGTCATCTATTATGGGAAAGAAATTTGTATCTTCGAGGTATGGATCATCCATCATTTCCTCTAAGGTAATAACCGGACCGTTTGGCAAATCAGCATTGTCAAGTAACCGGAATGCTTCTTTGGTAGTAAACTGTGCGAGGCCCTCAGCTAAGTAGGATTGAAGCGTCGCTATATTTTCCGCTCTTTGAGCCAGGTGAGTGAAGCGTGGATCTTGGATAAGATCACCGCGTCCGATGGCCCTTAATAAGCGATGCCATTGCTCGTCTGTATGGGCTAGAACACACACCATCCCATCCTTGGTTTTATAAGGGACCCGGTATGGTGATAGAGCACGTGGATATCCTAATTCGTTGTTCTTTCCCTTAGAGCCATTCCATAGATGAGTTGTTAAATTAAAAGAGAGCATCGTCTCCAACATGGGTACGTGGATTTCCTGACCTTGGCCTGTCTTCTCCCGGTGGTACAGTGCCATGCCGATCGCGGATGCTAAAGTATGTCCACAAAACTTATCCGAAATGGGCATTGGGATGAAGCGTGCTTCTCCATTTGTTCTCTCAATTAAATTCACTATACCGCTTTCGCCTTGTATAACGTCATCATATGCAGGGCGTCCATCTTTGGCTCCACCTCTCCGGTAGCCAGTTGCTGACGCATATATAATTCTATTATTTACTGCTTTAAGCACTTCATAATCAATTCCTAACCGTTCAGTTGCAGCCTGGCGCATGTTATGAACAAATACATCGGCGGTTTTCGATAATTCTAATAAAGCTCGTTTAGATTCGGACTTTTTTAAATTTAGGATAATACTTTTTTTGTTGCGGTTGGTTGTTTGGAAAA
The DNA here is from genome assembly GCA_938028645.1 of uncultured Alphaproteobacteria bacterium. Taxonomy (GTDB): domain Bacteria; phylum Pseudomonadota; class Alphaproteobacteria; order Thalassobaculales; family Thalassobaculaceae; genus UBA7326. The sequence goes on along the minus strand of CALIMD010000321.1, from coordinate 9,518 downwards.
AGGGGCCTAGAGTACCAGTATTGCTCGTTCCAATCTGGCGCATTGGATCCCCTGATGGGGTTTCCACTTTTATTACTTCCGCTCCCATATCACCGAGAATTTGCGTTGCAACAGGTCCAAGCACATTAATTGTGAGATCAATTACTCGAATGCCGGTAAGAGGGCCAAGGTTTTGGGAAAGATCACTCATAAAAAATACTAATCTTCTGTCCTTTGAAGTTTTGGGTCTTTGCATTTCAGCATTCGAAGCGGCGTATAGGTAATTACTGTTTCCCCTTTTTGATTAATAATTTCATTGCGAGTTCTTACCAAACCTCGCCCTGGCCGCCGCGTCAATCGGGCTTCTATCACCTCACATTCTACATGGATGGTATCTCCAGCAAATGTTGGCGCATGGACATTTAGTTCCATGTTAAGGAACGCAAAACCTGTATGTTGCATGGTAGATTGCACTAATAAACCCTCTGCAAAACTATACACTAGTGCACCAGGGGAGACGCGGCCTTTTATATCACTTTCAGTTTTAAGGTATTCAAGGTCTGTAAACATCGTCTCAACCATACCGGTTGCATTAATAAAATTTGTAATATCTGCATCGGTAATAGTTCGTCCAATAGTTTGGAATTTACGTCCAACTGGTACTTCTTCATAGTGAAAACCAAGACCAACAATTTCCATATCAACAAACTCCAACTAAGCAAAAAATTGATAGCTTAGTTATGCACTATTGGGTGACTTGTTACATCCCATTTAGCTTAAAATCGTATTGATGATAAAAGTTTCAGTTCGCTGTTGCAGAAATTTGATCATCCCAAACATTCTCTGGGAACTTTTCTTTTAATTGATCACTTTTTGAAAGCCCCTGATCTGATCAATTAGTCCTGATGTCGACCCGTCCAATTCACTGGGCGCTGGTTCCATTTTCACGGCCGGGAGTAGTTGAACCGCGAGTTCTTTGCCCAGCTCCACACCCCATTGATCGAAGCTATTGATGTTCCAAATAGCGCCTTCTACAAACGTTTTATGTTCATATGTTGCTATAAGCATTCCCAACGTTTTTGGATCAAGTTTTTTGTATAGTATTGTTGTCGATGGCCTGTTCCCCGGGAATGTTGCATGGGGTGCTATTCTCTCAATATCTGCTAATAATAGACCTTTTTTGCGAAGGTGGTCCTTTGTTTCCTCTAGATTACGGCCTTTCATAAGCGCTTGAGATTGGGCAAAACAGTTGGCAATAAGAGTTTCATGATGGTGTTGCAGATCGTGATGCGCATTAGCTGCTATCAAGAAATCACAGGGAATAACATCTGAGCCTTGATGTAAGAGTTGAAAAAAGGAATGTTGAGCATTTGTTCCCACTTCCCCCCATATTACCCCTGAACTAGCTGTTGGTATTTTTGACCCGTCACGATTTATTGATTTTCCATTGGACTCCATTTGAAGTTGCTGGATGTGCGCTATCAGTAATTCCAATCGTTGATCGTAAGGTATAATTGCATGAGATTTGTAACCCAATATTGATCGATGCCAAATACTTATTAACCCCAATATAACTGGGATATTTTTCTCTAGGGAGCAATTGCGAAAATGGTTGTCTAATTGATGTGCCCCACTCAAGAGCTGCCTGAAGTTTTCGGATCCAATAGAAATCAAGATTGGCAATCCGATAGCAGACCACAACGAGTAGCGACCGCCAACCCAGTCCCAAAGCTCAAAATGCCTTTCGGGCAGAATACCAAATTCTTCTGTCTGTTTTAAGTTACTTGATAGAGCGGCAAAATGATTGCCGACAGATTTAGGACCGAGAGCCTTCGTGATCCAAGTTCGTGCCGACCGTGCATTTAACATAGTTTCCTGTGTCAAAAAAGTTTTTGAGGCAACCAATATTAAAGTTGTTTCGGGATTCAGGTTCGATATCTTGTCGTGCAAGTCTGCGCCATCTACATTTGTTACGAATTGAATGGCAATTGAGTTCTTTGAATAAGGCGCTAGTGCTTTCACGGCCATACTGGGGCCGAGAACGGATCCGCCCACACCAATGTGTAGAATATTTTTAAAAGGCTTTCCGGTTGAGCCCGTTAATTTACCGGATTGTATTCCCTCGGCAAAAGTGTTCATTTTGCTCAAACTTTCTTGAACTTGTTTTAGTCGTTCAATATTCATCCCAGACGATGATGTTGGTTTTGATTCTCTTAGCAAAGTGTGCAACGCTGCACGGTTCTCTGAAATGTTTATTGCAGAACCTGAAAACATCTCATTTATTCGTTCGACTAAGTTACTTTTAATCGCTAGTTGAGCTAATAGGGCCATCGTTTCGTCTGTCAGGAGATTTTTCGAATAGTCTACAAGGAAGTCATCAAGGCAAACTGAAAACCTATTGAAGCGATCTGCATCGCACTCAAATAATTGGTTAAGTGTTGTATTATTCATATCCCGGCTATGTTCTTTTAAGTTCTGCCAGGCATTACTTGTTGTATTCATTACCATCCAATCGTAATCCGATTAATATGTAGTTTATATAATCGGTGATTTTTTTGATATAGCTCGGCCGGTTAAATATGTCTCTAAGATGGAAAATTGTTCGTCGTTCAGCGCTTGAAATTGAAAGGCTGTCTCATTTGTTTCGCTATTTATTCTCTTTACAATCATAGGAAGGGTTATCTTATTCATATCTATTAAATTATCACGATGTTTTATGGTCGCCTCGATTTCCTGAAGTTCAAAAAATACTGTGGTCTCTGCGGATATAGATAGACCACCAAGACTTATGTCGTTGATGTCAAATTCATTATGTTGGTACTCAAGCAGAAGATTTTTTTCTTGTCGTCGGTCGCGTCTATTTTCCTTTTCTCGTTTTCTGATAGTTGTCATATTAATCCCCTTCTGTGCATGACACTTGTTTGTATATTCCGTTATGTTGCCATTCGGAAGGTCGAACGCTCACAAAATTTAGCAGAATTATGGGGAAAATAGAAATTAAGCTATGTACATTTAAAAATTTCTTCGCACCCGCTTGAGTTTTTCTTAAAAATGGAAGACAGTTTTTCTATCTTAGATTGGGGAGATGGAACGTGTTGGCCAATAAAAATATAATTCCTGTATCAAAGTACATAGGCGCGATGGTTCTGGATGTTGACCTGGCAAAGATAGACGAGAAAGCATTTACGGCGATATCTGAAGCGTTTGATAAATATAACGGTCTTTTGTTCCGAGAACAGTCTCTATCACCAGAACAGCTGGTGAAATTTAGCCGTTTATTCGGCGACTTAGATCATGCGCCGCAAATGGAGAATGGCCAAACTGCTGTTGCGGGGTTTCCGGAGATCTATATCGTATCCAATATTTTGAATGAAAATAAGGAGCCTATTGGATCGCTTGGGGCCGGCGAGGCTGTATGGCATACAGACATGTCTTATCTTCCAAATCCCCCCGATATATCAATGTTATACGCATTAGAAATCCCTCCAGTGGGCGGCGATACATCTCTTTGCAGTATGGTGACCGCCTTTAATACGTTACCCGATAAGATAAAAACTAAGGTAGCGCGCCTATCAATAAAACATGACGGCACATATAATTCAGGCGGTCTCCTTAGAAAAGGATTGCGGGAGGATAATGATCCAATGACATGCGCGGGGCAACCTCATCCAATAGTGTGCGCTCATCCCCGTACCAACCAACCAGTCCTTTATTTGGGGAGAAGACGAAACGCTTATATTGTCGGGTTAGAACGAGAGGAATCGGAAGATTTACTGGATAGCTTGTGGGACTATGCTACTTTGCCTGAGAATTCGTATACGCATCAGTGGCAAGTTGGTGATTTACTAATGTGGGATAATAGGGCAACCATGCATAGAAGAGACCCATTTGATTCTAGCGCCCGCCGACTAATGCAACGAACTCAAATAAAAGGACAAATAGCTCCATCTGCGTTCGAAGTCTAAGTTTTAAGTATTTTTAATACCTCGCCGCAAAATTTATCAAAAGCGCTACCTTCGATCCATCGTACAACAGCGACTAGGTTGTAATCAGGTTCTACCCAAATCATATTCGAACCAAACCCAACGGCGCAGAAACCAGTCTTTGTAGCGCTGGGAAGCCGCGTTTGAGAATTATTCAACCACCAAAATAATCCGTAATCTTGATTGATATTGCAGGGGGCAAATGCCTGGTCAACATAGTGTTCTGAAAGTAGACGTTCCCCATTCCAGATGCCTTTGTTAAGCATTAAATACCCTACACGCGCTTGATCTTCGCTACTGATAAACATCCCACCTCCCCAGTGAGACCCACCAGATACAGATTGAATATTTTGGTTATTAATCTCAACCCAAGAATTTTCATAGCCATGCCACTCCCAATCGTTACTTGCTCCAATAGGGTCCATTACCCGTTCGCGCAGCAAATCAGGAAGTGGACGTTCAGCTACCCTCAGGAGGGCAAGTGCAAGCCTATTAACGCGGACGTCATTATATTCCCAATGGGTCCCTGGAGATTTGAGCGCTCTTTCATTACCTTTATCAGCATTATCTTTTGGAGCGACATTGAGGTTGCGATTATGATCTACTTGATCCGGTTTGCCCCACATGCTGCCTTGCCACTCGCTGGTCATTTGCATCATTTGGCGCCAAGTAATGGATTTATTATGTGGACCATCAAATCCACCATCATTTACTAAGTCTGAAATAGGGGTATCAAAATCTGGAATTAACCCATCGTCCTGAAGTAAACCAGCGCATATAGAAAGAAAGCTTTTTGCAACAGAGAAGGTTATATCAGGTCTTTTAGTATCGCCCCATTTGGCGGCGACTTTACCATTCAAAATGATCAAGCCGTGAGGGTCTTCACGTGATCTGGTCTTGCCTATGATATCCCCCCATGGTGGAGGTTCCGCAAAAGCTCGATTTTCCAGAGCTTTTTGAATGTTTCTATCCAACAAAGACTCATTTTTAACAGCATGATCAATAGCAGACTGGAAATCCCTGGGCGGAAGCACGTCAAATCGTTCCCAATTGCCTCCTGCCGGAGGGAAATATATTTGACTAGATCGATGATTACCGGCCATTGATGGAACACCTTCTGATTTTATTAAGTTAACTTGGTTCAGCTATCCAACGAATTATCGTTTTTCAAAATCTATCAATTCATCTATGGGTAGGCTGTTAAGATGCCTCCGAAGTACGTCTAATGACAATTCTATGGCACCCAATCGAATCCAATCATGGCCTCCCAGCATTCTAGCGTGGCGTCCAAAGGTTTCATCAGGGCCAGAAATCCCAATATATATATTGCCTCCAAGTTCGATCTTATCGGATCCTTTATCAAGATCTATTAAGACGGATAAGGCATATATAGAACCACTTTCTTTCTTTAAGCTTGCCGAAATAGCTTTGGCTATATCGAGGTTCAGAATGTTGTTCTGCTCGCTAACAGGCATGCCGACAACCCGGTATAAATGCTTTAAATTCCGAGCAACTACGTTTTGAATTACAGGGTCCTGGTTGCCTGGTTTAGGATTTAATCGTGTTGCTATCGCGCCGCTTGTAAACATTTCTGCTGTAGCAAGGGTAGCATTTTGAGAAGTTAAGGAATCAATAACAACTTGTTCTAGCGTTTGATCGTCTTCTGCAATGATAAAAGTTCCCAACCGTTTGCGGATCATTTCTATAGCAGGTGCTAATTTTTTATCTAACTCGTCATTAGTTGCAGCTTGCGCTGATAACTTAGTTTCCAGTTGAGGGTAGTGAGCTTGAAACCCTAATTTCAGACTGCCGTCCGTTGCGAGTGTCTCTACATCACTCAGTAGCTGATCTGCTCGAGATTCACCGATGCCAAACGAGTGGAAACGTTTCAATCGATTGACAACTTTTAGACCACTCATTTTCAATAATCTTGGGATTACTTGTTCGTCAATCATTTTTCTCATTTCGCGGGGAACCCCTGGAGTGAAAAAGAAGCGTGCGTTACCGATATTAATTGCAAAGCCGCAAGCGGTGCCAATAGGATTATCAATGAACTCTGCGCCTTCAGGTAACATGGCCTGTTTTTTATTGTTAGGCGGCATCGTGCGACCTCTTCGCTCATAAAAATCAAGCATGCGCGACAACCAGTTTTCGTCTAAAATTAACCCAACGCCAGCAGCTTCAGCTGCTACTTCTTGTGAAAGATCGTCCACCGTTGGCCCTAATCCGCCGTTTACTATTACGGCATCTGCCCTTTGGGAGGCTTGCCGAAACGCAGTTGCTAAACAGGAACGATCGTCACCAACTACAGTACTCCAATGCATTGTAAGACCAACTTCACCAAAGCGACGGGCCATATGGCTGTAAGTGGTATTTATTGTTTTCCCGGTTAAGATTTCATCACCTGTGCATAAAATTTCAATGAGCATTAATATTCCAATTTCATTACGTTACCGGGCACCTGACATGGTGTTGCTAATAGTATTTTTTTTATTACAGGTTAGTAAATAAAGTTTTTGATAAAAACCTTTAAAAGTCGATATCGCGCGGATCATGAACGACGTCTAATTCTGGTAGTGCGGTATTTGATATAAAGGAGGAGCAGTTTTCCATAGCTCGTTCAGCTATAGAACTAAAATTATCGAAAGTTGCTCCGGCGCAGTGCGGAGTGAGAATAACATTTTCTAGGGAGATCAATGGATTATTTTCTGGGGGTTCAGTTGAGAACGTATCAATGCCAGCACCAAATAATCTCTTGCTTCCAAGAGCTTGGGAAAGTGCAGATTCGTCGACTAAACCTCCACGTGCACAATTAATGAGAAGAGCACCCTTTTTCATTAGTGAAATCTTATCCTTATCTATGAGGAACGAGGTTTTTTTATCTTTCGGTAAATGAAGAGTCACAATATCAGATATGGTTAGTAACTTACTCAAGCTCACTCGATTTAACTTCAATTTTTGTTCCAGAGAAGCTGGGGCTGGAATTGGGTCACAGTAAACTACATCAGTGTCAAAGGCCCTTAGTAGTTTTGCTACCCGACGTCCAATCGCGCCAAGTCCAATTATACCGACAGTTTTTCTATAAATTTGTTTATTATTTCCCCTGGCCAACTCTTTATCCCATTCTCCTTTGCGAGTTCGGTTATCTAAATTCATTAAACCCCGTGTTACGGCTAACATCATCATTATTGTATGTTCAGCCACCGGAATATTATTCCCAGCATTGAGCCGGGCAACACCTATTTTGTTATTCATACAATATTGGATGTCAATGTTATCAACTCCAGCCCCCATTTTTTGAATGAACTTTAATTTTGGAGCTAATTCCAATAACCGCTCGTCCAACTTGGCTCCCATCAGTAAAGCAATATTGGCATTGCCAAGAACTTTTACGCGTGCTTCTTTAGTGTCTTCACGGATAGCTAGGCAGCGCCATTTATCGGGCATTACAGATTGTATTTTTGCAATAATTGAGGGTTCAAAGCGGTCAATTATTGCTACGAGTGGATGCTCCATGGAACTCCTTCGGTCGGGTTAGAATTTTTAATGCTCGTATAGGCTGATCAGCATTCTATCTACTCTCTAATTCATTTGCGGCTTTATTCAGGAATTGGTGGTCGATATAGTTATCGGCAGGAGCTCCTTTCCGATTTTTTATTTCTCTAATTAATGCACTCACATCGATTAATGTTTGAATGCCTTTTATATTTGCGTATCCATCGATCGAAAATATTTTTTGAGTAGTATATTCCTCCCAGGCGGCGATGGCATATTTTTTAGCGATGCCAGTTTCTTTCATAGCGATATCAACCATTAGATTTTTGTTTTCGAAAAATAATTGGTGTGCACGAATAAATGCCCGCAGAAAAGCGCGCAATGTTGCGGGATTTTTATGGAGCCAAATTTCATCGACATTTAATGATGTGAATTGAAAGTCTGGGAAATAATCTCGCGGTTCTATAAGCGTCGTGTAACCTTGGTCTCTCGCAATGTAATTAAGCGGCGCACCTTGAAGTCCAGCATCTATTTCTCCATTTTGTAGTTTTTCCCACCTCGCCAAAATTGGCCCCACCTCGGTAATCGAATAGTCTTTTGGATAATATAATTGATGGATCTCCAGAGTTTGCATGATTAAGGAAGAACTGCCAGCATTAAGGGATGAGACACCAATTGTTTTATCTCGAAGATCTTCTGGTTTTTTTATTTGATTATTTGCCATCAAAGAAAATGCTAATTTATTGACATTGCCTCCGATTATCAAAAGAGAACCGCCATTCTCGCGGTTAAGGATAATATGCTCTGTGACGCCATATGCAAGCTGAACTCTACCATCTTTGAGCCGTTCTGTTACCTCATCTATGGGCTCGTAGAGTTCTATATCAACATCAATACCTTCATCTTCAAAAAGGTTACAATGTTGAGCGACCCATATCGGCATATTGAAATAATTCCTCGAAACAGCAGCAAATTTAATTTTGGTCATTGGTTACCTAGTTTATATAGTTTGGAACTTTGGCATTGACGTCTCTGCATCTACCGATTGAAAAGATGATAATGATAAAATAAATAAAGATCACTGAATAAATAGTTCAGGTTAGGCTAATCTTGTTTCCGGCGCGCAATCTATATTAGAAAACGCAGGCAAACGTGTTAATGGTTAAAAGTCATCTCCAGATGGACATAAACAATTTTTCATTTTGTGGTTAAAATGAGGGAGTAATAGATTATGGGAAACGTTGCGGATCGAGTGTATGGCGTAAAAGCCCGCATGGCATTGATGGTGCCGTCGACTAATACGGTTGCAGAAACCGAGTTTTGGAAAATGGCCCCTGAGGGGCTGACAGTGCATACTTCGCGAATGCCGTTTTTTGCAAATCGCTTTGATCGTCCGTTTGATGAAATGGAAAGCCATCTCCCGCGCGTTATTGATGAGGTAAATTCAGCGGACCCTGATGTAATCGCCTACGGATGTACCGCTAGTTCCGCAAAGGGCAATCCGACTGACTATGAAAAGAAACTTACCCGAAAATCTGGAAAACCAACCGTTACTGCCGCTGCTGCATTAGTTGAAGCACTGCGAGTATTTTCAGCTAAAAGAATTGTAATGATTACACCCTACCCCCAATCTACGAATGACAAGGAAAGAGTGTTTTTTCAGGAAAATGGAATAGAAGTAATCCAAGATGAAAGTATTATTGTAGACGATGGACAGTTAAAATTCAAAAATATGAATAGAGTGCCTAGTGACCTATTAATCGACCGAGCAGTTGCGTTGGGTGTATCTGATAGTGTCGAGGCGGTTGTCCTAAGTTGTTGCGATATGCCGACACTCGCAGCAATACCAAAAATAGAAGAAGTCATCGAAAAACCGGTAACTTCCAGCACGCAAGCCTTGTTCTGGAGGGCAATGAGAACAGCTGGAATAAAAGACCCAATTGAGAGAATGGGCTCTCTATTAAGCTATATTTGATTTGTCACCACTTAAAAAGGACGATCCAATGAATACGCCTCTATTATTTACACCCCTCAAAATTAGGGAAATAGAGTTTAAAAATA
>CALIMD010000320.1 GCA_938028645.1 uncultured Alphaproteobacteria bacterium | reverse complement strand
ACGGGGTATAAGTTTTAACGTAGATAGAGGAAAGACAGTCGCCATTGTTGGGTCATCTGGAGCAGGAAAATCGACGATCGCACGACTTCTATTCAGATTTTACGATGTCAGCTCAGGCAAAATTGAGATAGACGGACGGGATATACGCGAGATTACTCAAAAAAACCTCCGTGAACTAATAGGTATAGTCCCCCAGGATACAGTCTTATTCAATGACTCCATTTATTATAACATTGCTTATGGGAAACCCGAGGCAAGCCCTACCGAGGTTGAAAATGCAGCTCGTTTAGCCAGCATACATGATTTTATTATGACGCTACCAAGTGCTTACAATACGGCAGTTGGCGAACGCGGGCTAAAATTATCGGGGGGAGAAAAACAGCGCATAGCGATAGCAAGGACAATATTAAAACAGCCGGACATCTACCTTTTTGATGAAGCGACATCGGCATTAGATTCACATACAGAGAAGAAAATTCAAGCGAGTTTAAACAAGATATCGAAAAATCATGCGACGCTAATAATAGCACATAGGCTCTCAACAATTGTAGAAGCAGATGAGATCATAGTACTCGACAATGGCACAATAGCTGAAAGTGGGAAACATTTGCAGCTTTTAAAAGAAAAAGGCATTTATTGGGAAATGTGGGAGAAACAACAAAAATCTGGGCAGAATCCATTAATCGAATGAGAATCAGACCTAACACCATCTAGATCACTGTAACAATGGCTTTACCTTGAATTGCTGTATTCGTATAATTTCCGATATACCGCCTTTCATTTATTTCTTTATTTCAAAATAATATAGGATATCGACAGTATATTTCACAGCTGTCATAATAAAGCGTTGACCTAGTTCTGAAAAAAATAGAGGCGGAGGGGGACATCATGTCCAGAGACCCAAAGCAGGTTTTAAGAGCGATGAAAGCTTTAGAGCAGAAAGTTCTTTGGCTGTCTATGTGGACTATTCATAATGCCAATCACATTCGCGAGAATCTAGACGGATTGAAAGTAGGCGGGCATCAAGCATCATCAGCTTCAATAGCTACAATTATGACGGCACTTTATTTTGACATCTTAAACCCACAAGATAGAGTAGCTGTCAAACCACACGCCAGTCCTGTTTTTCATTCGATTCAATATATGATGGGGCGCCAGTCTGCGAATGCTTTAAAAAATTTTCGAGCTCTTGGCGGAGCCCAATCTTATCCTTCTCGCGTAAAAGACAAAGATGAAGTTGATTTCTCTACTGGTTCAGTGGGCCTCGGTGTAGCAATGACGCTCTTTGCATCGATGGTGCAAGATTATACCAGGCTCAATAAGCTCGTCCAATCGTCGAGCCATGAAAACAATCAAACCGGGCGCATGATAGCTGTTATGGGTGATGCCGAACTAGATGAAGGAAACGTATATGAAGCGCTGTTGGAAGGCTGGAAATATGACGTAAGAAATTTATGGTGGATTATAGATTATAATAGGCAAAGTTTAGATGGCGTAGTTTCTGACGGGTTATTTAAAAAAATCCAAGAATTTTTTAGTAATGTTGGTTGGAACGTAGTGCTACTAAAATATGGAAAGAAATTGGAGCAAGTTTTCTCGCAGCCAGGCGGTGATGCTCTGAGACAATGGATCGATGATTGCCCAAACGATTTATACAGTGCATTGACATATAAAGGACAATCAGGAGAAAAAAGTGTTTGGCGCGCCCCATTAAAAACAGATTTACGAGGAGTTCGCGGACTTAAATCGATACTGGAAGACCATAATGATGATGAACTTCATCTGCTTATGACAAATTTGGCCGGTCACGACATGGAGTCTGTCTTAGAGGCTTTTAACGGCGTTAAAGATGATACACCACAATGCTTTATAGCCTACACCATAAAAGGATATGGAACGCCTTTGGCGGGCCATAGAGACAATCATGCTGGGCTGATGACAGCCGAACAGATGGATATTTTTAGAGAGGCATTGGGTATCCCCTATGACGGCGAGTGGTCCCCTTATGAACACCTTGAAATTGATGCAAGCGAGGCCGAACAATGGTGCCTAGACAGCCCCTTCAATCAATTGAAAACCCGAATTTTTGATGCACCAAAGGTACATATTCCTAATTCCTTAGTTCCTAAATATCGGGCCAAAATTTCTACGCAGGCTAGCTTTGGAAATATTCTCCATGACTTAAGTCGCGGTAATTCAGAATTGGCCAGTAGAATTATAACCACATCTCCCGATGTATCTGTTTCGACTAATCTAGGTCCATGGGTAAATCAACGTGGTGTATTCAGTCTAGATGTTAGAAATGATGTATTTCGGGATGAAAAAGTAGCCTCCGCTCAAAAATGGTTACGGCATGGAGCCGGACAACATATGGAATTGGGAATAGCTGAAAATAATCTTTTTATAATGTTAGCTGCTCTTGGTCTATCAGGTCCTATTTTTGGAACACGCCTCTTGCCTGTGGGAACACTCTATGACCCTTTCATCGCTAGAGGCTTAGATGCTCTGAATTATGCATGTTACCAAGATGCTCGATTTATGTTAGTCGCAACACCCGCTGGGATCACACTTGCTCCGGAGGGAGGCGCTCATCAATCAATCTCCACTCCGCTGATAGGAATGGGACAACCTGGCCTCATATCGTTTGAACCCGCCTATGCAGATGAATTAGCTACGATAATGAAATGGGGATTTGAGTATATGCAGGCCGATGATGGAGGGTCTATTTATCTGAGACTGTCTACAAGGGTAATTAACCAACCAGACAGAGTAATGACAACAGAATTAGAGAAGAATATCTTGAAAGGTGCTTATTGGGCAATTGAACCCAGAAAAAACACTCCTCTTGCCATAGTCTACACCGGGCCAGTTATTCCAGAGGTATTGGATGCCTTCAACGCATTAAAAGAAGACATTCCGGAACTTGGCCTGCTATCGATAACCTCATCCGACCGGCTTTATCACGAATGGCAAAAGTCATTAACAGATTCAACTGATGGACTTCCCCCACATATTATTAGCCTTTTGTCTAAACTTGAAAAGAACGCAGCTATTATAACTGTGCAGGACGGACAC
>CALIMD010000319.1 GCA_938028645.1 uncultured Alphaproteobacteria bacterium | reverse complement strand
CCTTTTACTTTTCTACCGTCTATTTCGATCGATATATTGTTAGCAACCAGATCGATATGCCTATTGCTAATAATTGATCCACCATACTTCGCGGCGCCCCTCCAACCAATTAAATGATTGTCACCGAGAGCGATGTGAGCGGTGCCTAATCTAAACTTGTTTTCAACATGCCCTATCTCTCTAGCAGAAGGATTGGTTCCTATTCCTAATTCACCAAGAAATCGGCAATTATCGTCGGCAGATTTGAGAATCCAATTTAGTCGGTCTGCTGCCTTACCCCCTTTTATTTGTTTTAATTGGCCTTTTTCAAATTCTAGCGAAATAGGGTCTTCCAAATTACCCAACTGAGGGCCGGAACCATTTAAATAAACGACTTGCCCAAAGGAGTCTGCAACAAATATACCTTCAGCACTAAACTCTTCTGGCGATAACATTGCCTCTCCGCTCGGAAATGAACCAAAACCTGTATCAATCTCCGCGCGACCAGTTAATGCAATACATGGCCTACACACTTTTACCGATAAATCAGTCCCATTTTCTGATTTCACACGAACTATTGTGCCTTTCGATATTTTTTCTGCAAGTGCATGTGTTCGACGATTGAGCTTAATCGGGTCCGCCAATGATGCTCCTCGGGTAAAGTCCTCTAAAGGAGCATTATTAATCAATATTTGTCTTTTTCCTGCTTTAAAAAGGGCCGCGCTCAAATCATCATAGGCTCTTGGAAATCTAAGTGTTGTTGCCACAATGGTAAGGTCAGCGGTCTTTACGCTAGCAATTACAGATGGAGGGTGTTTGTAATCTTTTAGATCCTCAGGACAAGCTATTATAATGGCAGATACTGAGGCAGCGTTCGTGGACGATGCCGCCGATACAATTGCATCAATCAGTTCTTTCGATTGGTCAGAACTTGACACAATCAAAACATGCTCATCGTTTTTGATATTATCAGCCACTAGATTTTGGGCAGTCCGTTGTAATTCATGCTGAATAAATAACATGGTTTAAGCTTTCTAATTATTTAACTAATAATTATCTTTTTAGTGTTATTGTATATTAAACTGAACTTTATCTTTTCACGGTGGATATATAATTACCAGAGACAATAAAACTGATGGCAAACAAACAAATAACCCTTTATGAAAATTTAAGAGCCTGTAGTTATACACCATTCTATCTCGCGCAAACTCTAGGTTTTTTTGAAGAAGAAGGCCTTGATATCAACCTTCAATTATCCCCCTCGCCCCCAGAAACAGCGCAAGGGCTGATAGATGGCCGGGCCGATGTTTCATTTGGAGGACCAATGCGGGTTTTGCTGCATCATAACACTGATGACAACTGTCCATTGATCTGTTTTGGACAGGTTGTTGCCAGAGACCCTTTTATATTAGTCGGACAAACACCCAATCCCACCTTCTGTTTTCAGGACTTGATTGGTCCAAAAATTGGGGTTGCAACAGATGTCCCAACACCCTGGATGACCCTTCAGGACGATCTTTCCAGAGCAGGTGTGGACCCAAATTCAATCAATAAAAGTAACGATAAAACGATGCAAGAACATACGGTTTTATTTAAAAAAGGCGAATTAGATATTGTTCAAGTCTTCGAACCGTATGCACAAGAGCTACTAGAATCGGGCGGACATGTATGGCACCGTTTTTCCACTCGTGGAGATATAGCTTTCACTACATTTTATGCAACAAGAAACTTTGTAAATAGCAATCGTTTTGCATGTAGATCTTTAATTAAAGCCATAAACAAGTCTTTAGATAAGATACATCAAAGTTCCGCTACAGAAATTTCAGATGCAATTAGACCATTCTATTTCCCGTACCTCACACCTAATGCCTATGAAAATATTATCAATCGGTATAAAGATTCTAAATTATGGCCTAAAACTACGGCTTTACCGGTAGAATCTTTTGTACGACTAAAAGCCGCTCTTTTATCGGGGGGGTTAATTCAAAAAGACATCCCATACGATCGTATTGTTGATCAAGAATTATCTGGACCAGAGGGAGAATGATGGCTACCTATACTCATGACATACCCGTTATAGATATTTCTTCATTTTTAAACGAGACTGATAAAATAAGTGTTTCACAACAGATTTCTGAAGCGTGTGAAAGCATTGGATTCTTAATCATTTCTGGTCACGGAATACCAAAAAATGTAATTAATAACGCTTTTACCCAGTCTAAAAATTTTTTTAATTTAAGCCAAGCTGACAAGAATTTATACCACCCCGCAACGCCCTCTCAGCAACGCGGCTATCATGCTTTTGCAACAAGAGGACTAGCGTATACCTTGGGAAATGATGCACCTCCAGATTTAAGAGAAACATTTTTTCTTGGACCACTTGATGATCATAGAAAGTTTTATGAAGCATTGCCTAGCGCTAAGGGCGCCTACGCCCCTAATATCTTCCCAACAGTACCGACAGGATTTTCATCAGCATTGCGGGATATCTATAAACACTATCAACAACTCTCTGCGGATATACTTCGAATATTTGCCACCGCTCTCAGTTTGAATGAGTATTTCTTTTCAAATCTGATCCGAAAACATTTCAGTATTTTGTCAAGCCATCATTATCCAGCGCTATTGGCTCCTCCTGCGCCCGGTCAAATGAGGACCGGTGCTCATACGGATTTTGGTGCCATTACTATTTTGGCCATGACTCAGGCATCTGGAGGTCTTGAAGTACTTATGCCGGACGAAACCTGGTACCCCGTTAGACCTAAAGAAAATGAATTAGTCGTGAATTTAGGCGATATGATGGCACTTTGGACGAATGGTTTGTGGAAATCAACGCTTCACCGCGTAGTGAATCCCAAGGAACTTTATGACAAGTCTTCGGACAGACAAACCATAGGTTATTTTATGCACCCGGATTATGACGCTATTATTGACACCATCCCGACGTGCATTAACGAACAACGACCAAAGGTATTTGCACCTATCTCTGCTGGGGAACATATTGCAAAAAAGATAAAGGCGAGCCACGAAGGAACTAACTGATATCGCCAGAGAAACTGATGGGCTGATAACAACTAAAATAGTTGCATCCTAATCTTTATAATACCCGACTACGTCCCCAGTAGTTGAAACTCCTAAACCGTTTAACAAACGATTTGAATAATTGAAATAGGCAACGACCTGATTTACTTCCAGTATTTCACCGTCTTTTATCCCTATTTCCTGTAACTTAGTTATGTCATTCATTTCCATGGTTTGTACTGAAGACGTTAGCTTTTTTGCATATTGCAATAATCGTAGTTCTTTGGATTGAAACACATCTTCAAGGGTATTGGTCTCTAACGCGTCACGCACACTCTGCGCTCGGCTGAGGTTATTTATAAGCCTTTCTGCGTTATGCCAATGGTGAGTGAAACTATATTCACAACGGTTTATTAGGCTTACATAGCACGCTATAACTTCTAGAAACCATATAGGTAAAGTTAGATCTTTGCTATGAAGCACGCTGCGGTATAACGCTAAATGCCCAAGCATTGTCTCGGGTCGAAGGCTGTGAACTCGCATGACATTATCCAATGTTCCATGAGGCGTCCTGGCCTTATTGAAAATTTGCTTCACATCGTCTGATGCTTGCTCATCGGTCAGCATCGTTATCCATGCACTTTTCATCCCGAAACAACTCCTATCAATCATTTATTATTGGAACTGAACGTTAATATCTTTATTATATTATCTTCACTATGAATAGGAGGCCTAGTTGGCAACATTAATAGGAATCGCTAAAACATCTAAATTATTGGCAGAAATGGAAGAATTGACAGAAGCTCAAATAGAGACTGATACCGGTCTGCAAGGTGATGCACGAGGAACTAAGCGGCAAAGACAAATTTCAATATTATTTGAAGATGATTGGAAAGACGCATGCAATGAACTCGGTGCAGATTTAAGTTGGTTAACTAGGCGTGCAAACCTTTTTGTTAAAGGGATGCGTGCCCCGCGAGAACCGGGCACAAGAATAACAATAGGAAACGTAGAGTTAGAGGTTCGCGTTGAAACCGAACCCTGTGACTTAATGGACAAGCAACATCAGGGGCTTAGGGCTAAACTGGAAAATGACTGGCGAGGTGGAGTTTGCTGTACTGTCCAGAAAGCCGGTAATATCAAAATTGGGAACGATGTAAAAATTATGAGAAACAGCTAAAAAACCAATTTACCCTCACATCATTCCTAAGGAACAAAAAGGCAAACTGGTTTTCCTTTAAGACTGTTAATTTACCGAATGGTTTTCATCATTTTTCCATGTCTTTAAAACCGGTATAACCTCTTTCGCAAATAGTTTTAGACCCTGTTCTGCTACTTCCATCGGAGTACCACCAAACCGAAAGGATACATTGAGTTCGAAATCACCGACTATTTTCCGCCTTTCTTCCAATCCTCTTAAAATCCTATCTGGTGTTCCCCAACTCGCTGCTTTCATGAAATTGTCTACTGCGCCTGTTAAATCACCACCAGTTTTTCTAGCAAATTCTGCTTTCTGCTGATATCCATCGTAACCTTTCACACTCTCGAAATGTTCACCTAAAAATTCATAGTGGTAAAAATTACTTTCAGTAAACATTCCCTGATATTTACGGGCCCATTCCTCGGCCTGATCATTTGAATCTGCGCAAATAGCAAAATCAGTCAGCATAGGCGTTGGTGCAGGCCTCCCGT
>CALIMD010000318.1 GCA_938028645.1 uncultured Alphaproteobacteria bacterium | reverse complement strand
ATTGTTCCTGAAGCCGGATCAAAAAATCGGCAAATTAAATTTAATATCGTCGTCTTTCCAGCGCCGGAGTGTCCAACCAAAGCTACGGTTTGTCCCTTTTTAATTTTTAACGAGATATTGTCTATTAAAGGTACATTTTCTAGGTATGAAAAACTTATATTTTCAAAAATAATATTTCCTTTTGCTTCATCAACCCTAAGCGCGTTGGGGTGATCCACAATCTTTGGATGTACATCTAAAGTCTTAAAAACTCTTTCTGTCGCTGCTAGACCCTCCTGTAGCTGTGCGTTTAAATTGACTAATTTTTTCACAGGGTCATAAGCTAGCAGTAAAGCAGTTACAAAAGAGAAGAAAGTACCAGTCGATCGTGTCCCCTCAATAACCTGCCAACCTCCGTAGCAAATAACTATAACTATAGCCGTTCCACCAAGTGTTTCCATTATTGGATAGGCTGCAGCTTTAGTTCGAGCTGCCCGAAATACTAATTTGAAAATTTTTTCTACTAGAATCCCCGCCCGAGATTTTTCGTGATTTTCCATGCCGGCAGCTTTAACATGCCGAATTCCTGTAAATGTCTCACTTAATAATGTGGTAAACTGTCCAATTTCATTTTGAGTATTAGCAGAAACTTTTCGTATCTTTTTCCCTATCTTCACCAGTGGGAGTATGGCAGTCGGGAACGCAAAAAATGATGCTAATGTTAATAACCAGTCTTGATAAAACATAACCCCAATTAAAAAAATTAAAGTTAGGCTATCCCGACCGATTGCTGTGATGACTCCCGCAACGGTGCCGCGCATTTTTTCTACATCATTAATAAAGTGGGCTATTAACGCACCACTGGAATGATTATGAAAAAATGATAGATCTCCGTTTACAAGGTGTCCGAACATATTTTTTTGAAGATCTGCCAAAATCCGTTGTCCAACAAAACTCATGATTACGGTTTGCCCGTAGGTAGCTAATCCTTTTGCTACAAATAAACTCATAACTATAGACGCGGCCAAATAAAGGCTTTGTTTGCTTTTAGCAGTAAAAACGTCGTCGAGAATTGTTTCCATCAGAAAAGCAAGGCCTGCAGTTGTTCCGGCCACTACCATCATCAGTGATAATGCAATGATTAGCCAACTAACATGCTGTCGAACGTGCTCTATAAAGAGCCGTTTAATTAATATTTTTGTTGTCGCAGGCTTTATATTGTTTGGATTGGTACTCAAAAAAAGTGCCTCCCAAAAATAGCATTTATTTTTTACGTCAGTGTGACATGATTTGATAACGGTCGTGTGTATAGCACAAAAAGCACAATTAGTCTCCGGGACCGGCGACAGTCATTCCGTCAATACGCACCGTTGGTGCGTCGGTTCCCCGTCTGAATTCTAGGTCATTTGCAGGAATTAGTTGCGAGAACATATCTGTTAGGTTTCCCGCTACCGTTATGTCACTAACCGGATATGTTATCTCGCCATTGTCGATCCAGAATCCACCAGCGCCTCGGCTATAATCACCGGTAACCATGTTTACGCTCATTCCCATTAATTCAGTTACATATAATCCGCTTTTGATATCATGCATAAGACTTACGGGAGAACTTTCACCTGCGTCTAAATATAAATTAGTTGGGCTTGGGCTGGGAGCTCCTCCTGTTGAGCGCGCTGCGTGTCCGGTAGAAATTAATTCTAATTGATCTGCGGTTGCTAAGTCCAAGAACCATGATTTTACATAGCCATCGTCAATAATTGCATATTTTTGATTGGGTAGCCCCTCGCCGTCAAATGGTTTTGATCTAAGCCCCCGTGCCCTGTGTGGATCGTCTAAAATGCGAATCCCTGATTGGAAAATTTGTTTTCCCATTGCATCTTTAAGAAAGCTTGTCCCTCGAGCGATTGAGCTACCATTCAATGCACTGGCTACATGTCCAACTAAACTGCCACTAACCCTCGGGTCATATATGACCGGTATAGAGGCGCTCCCAGGCTTTTTGGGATTGAGTTTTCTTACCGCCCGTTCTCCTGCTATTTGGCCAATAATCTTTGGATTAGTCAAATCAGCCTCAAAAACAGTTGACGAGTACTCGTAGTCTCTCTCCATATTTTGACCTTCGCCGGCTAGAACAACGGCACTCAAGCTGTGTCCTGAGCGTCGATATGTACCTTTGAACCCGTTACTCGTCGCAAGCATTATGGTGGTATCGGACCAGGCTGCTTCGCCACCCTCTGAATTAGTCACTCCGGTCACGGCCAAAGCCGATTCTTCTGCTAAAGAAGCCCGTTCTATTAATTTCTCGGCGGAAGGTTCAGATGGATCAAATAACTCTATTTTAGGATCTGAGGTAGTGATCTCAGAGTCATGAGCAATTCGCGCATAAGAATCTTCTGGTGCCACCTTTGCCATAGACACAACCCGATCAATAAGTTTGTCTAACGATTCAGGTTTCATATCTGTTGTTGAGATAGTCGCATTTCTTTTTCCAACAAACACCCGCAGACCCAAATCTGTATCTTCGGATCGCTCAATCGACTCTGGTTTACCCAACCTTTGTGCTACTGAAAGCGTGCGATTCTCAACGAACATTGCATCGGCTGAGTCAGCACCAGAACTTTTTGCCTTACTAATCAATTGTTCCAGAAGGTCAAATGGTGTCGTTTTTATCATTGGAACTCCGTGTCTCATTAGCGATAATAAAACCGCTATTGGGCATTTTGGCTTTTGTATTAGAAAACTTCGCAAGATTATATATTTATATTTGATTTTTTAGACGTTATGCTATCGATTATCAATCTTTGTTGCGATTCCAAATAGGGTTTCCTGTCCCAGGCAATCCGTATCTAGACCACTTCTTAGAGACAATGTTAATTATCTCCGTATCCATAGAGATTTCTTTACCCCATTCCCTTTTTGTTTCAGGAAGCCATTTGTTAGTCGCATCTAGGCCAATTTTACTTCCGAGACTGGCATCTGGGGAGGCAAAATCCAAGTAATCTATAGGGGTATTTTCAATAACAGTAATATCTCTTGCAGGGTCCATTTTTGTGGAAAGTGCCCATATCACCTCTTTCCAGTCTCGAGCATTGATATCATCATCTACTACAATTATCCATTTTGTGTACATGAATTGTCTTAGATATGACCAAGCCCCCATCATTACTCTCTTTGCATGTCCTGGATAGGACTTTCGCATTGAAATTACGGCGACCCTGTAAGAACATCCTTCGGGAGGTAGCCAAAAATCGATAATTTCTGGAAATTGTTGTTGAAGAAGTGGGATGAAAACTTCATTTAATGCTTCTCCAAGTATAGATGGTTCGTCGGGAGGTCTTCCAGTGAAAGTTGTTAGGTAAATAGGGTCTTTTCGCATTGTGATGGCGCTGATTTTAAAAATGGGGAAGGGTTCTATCGAGTTATAATAGCCCGTATGGTCTCCGTAGGGGCCTTCGTCTTCATATTGCTCTAGAGATACGTGACCCTCAATAATAATTTCTGCTTGTGCGGGTACTTTCAACGGTACAGTTTTACAATCGACTAATTCCACTCTTTTACCGCGCAATAAACCAGCAAATTGATATTCACTTAGGGTGTCGGGCACTGGCGTAACGGAAGCTAATATGGTGCCGGGGTCTGCTCCTAGCACCGCTGCTACTGGCAAAGGCTCACTTTTTTTCTCTTTCCATCTAGCATGGTGTTGAGCTCCACCTCGATGCTTTAACCATCTCATCAAAGTAGTATCTTTGCCTGTGACCTGCATACGGTAGATGCCAAGATTAAAGTTATCTTCACGCTTCTCTGTTGGTCCTTGCGTCACTACGAGGGGCCAAGTTATTAACGGGGCTGGTTCTCCAGGCCAACATGTCTGGATTGGCAATCTAGCGAGATCAATGTCGTCACCTTGCAGAATGATTTCTTGGCAAGGGGCGGAAGTGACCTGTTTCGGTTTCATAGCCACAACCGTTTTTAGCAGTGGCATCATTGCTATTGCTTCACGCCATCCGCCTGGTGGCTCTGGTTGTCGCAAAAAAGCCAGCGTTTCCCCGATTTTCCTTAAGTCTTCGGGCTCACGGTCCATTCCCCAGGCAACGCGTTCTACTGTTCCAAATAGATTTGCCAGAACCGGCATCTCATATGCCTGTCCATTGGATCCTATAACGTTCTCAAATAATACCGCTGGTCCTTGCTCAGAGAGTAATCGAGTCTGAATTTCTGTCATTTCTAGATAGGGTGAGACCGGTTCTGATACACGTACAAGCTTGGATTTGTTTTCCAGATAAGAAATAAATTCTCTCAATGAAGCGTATGGCATGATACTCTATCTTTAAGTTTCAAAACTGAGTTAGATATATACTCATAAAATAGCGGTGAATTCGAGCAGTAAAGCGTTAGCGGAGTTATTTCTTATGCAATTTAACTGGCAACCTGATGAGATCGATCTATTGACAGTTAAGGCTTGGCTAGCTGATTGGCAAACTTGCGTTCAGGGACTCGATTTTAAAAAAGCCCAATCTCTTTTTGTTAAAAATACAGCCTCGTTTGGCACACATATGGATGTTGTAGAGGGGATAGACGCATTAGAAGAGAATCAATGGCGTCATGTGTGGCCAAACATTGAAGAATTTGAATGGGACTTTGATAATATTAAAATAGGCGTGAGTGCGGATAGATTGATGGCATTTCTTATTACCACCTGGACTTCTAAAGGTTTTGATGAAGAGACAAACTCTTTTGATAGACCAGGCAGAACTACGGTCATTTTATCGCGCACTAGCAACGATGCCCCTTGGCTTGGTGTTCATACCCACTTCTCTTTACATCCAGGTACCCCTTATCGCACATTTGGGAAAATTAATTAAAAATGCTGTATTATATGATCTGAGGATCTAGAAGGAATCTGGATCAGGTTTCATTTATCTATAATGAGAGCTTTAAAGCTTTATTGAAGGCATCCGCATTGTTTCTTATGTCTCTCAGTGGCATGCCTGGTTTATAGAGTGCCGAACCTAATCCAAAACCGATAGCCCCAGCTTTTTGATAATCATTCATTTTTTCCGGTGTGATGCCACCGACTGGTAAAATAGGGATAGTTGAGGGGAGAACAGCTTTCATTGCTTTTAGAGCAATTGGCGGTATTCCTTCTGCTGGAAATAATTTGAGGGCATCTGCGCCAGCCTCTATCATCGCGAACGCTTCAGTTGGCGTGGCAATGCCGGGAATAGCTATTAAGCCTCTCTCTTTAGCTGCTTTGACAACTGCACCATTTCCATTCGGCATAACGACTAATTTTGCTCCCGCTTCTGCTATCGATCTAATAGATACTTCGTCAAGGACCGTTCCAGCTCCAATAATAGCGTGATCTTCAAAATGGTGGGTTAATAACTCTATGCTCCTAATTGGGTCGGGAGAGTTTAAGGGAATTTCTATTATCTTAAACTCTTTTTCAATTAGAGTTTCTGCAACATCAACGACTTCAGTTGGCTTGATCCCTCTTAATATTGCTATCAGTGGATGCTTTTCTAAATAGGAAAAGAAGACTGTCATGATACATTTCTTTCAATTTTTTCTATCAGTTTGAAATGTCCATCGGCAATAATATCTGGTGTGAGTATCTTTGGATCAAAACCTTTTTCGAGTAATGCTGTATGATAGAGGTTTGTGAGTTGTCCATGTCCAATAAGATATACTTCGGTAAAACGCGCACCAGCTAATGCTGCTCCTAGCTCGTGGCCAATGAGTAAACCTGAGAGGAAAGCACCTGCTGTAGCCGTTGTTAGTTGATTGAAGAGGCCTTTTGCCCTAACGGCGAATAATTGGTTAAGAATATTGTTGGTTGTTGCAGAAAACTCGATACCCTCTACAAATGCTTTTTCGTCCCATGAATTGGGGTCTATCATTGCCCCTACAATAGTATGGGATTTTATTGCTTCAAACAGTTCGCCCGTGATGTAAGTATTGAATTCTGTTACATTCTCTCCCACTACTGTCGCCCATTTGCTATGACTACCCGGCAAACAAATGGTTATTTTTTCTGAGTTGATATTGGATAAAGCGCCAAGAATTTGAACTTCCTCGCCGCGCATTACATCGGGTAGACCATTGTTGTTTGTATAGGATAACCCTGGCGTCAACCAAACTAGTCTGCCGCTTTGCAGTCTTATAGGTGTTAAATTATTTGCAATTTTTTGAATATTTGTTGGGCAAGGGAGATATGGTACTTCTTTCCAACCCTGCCTGCTGCCGGCCATACCCGATATTGTGATTGGTATATCCGTATATTGGTCAAGCCAATCCTTAGTAGCCTCCAAGAAGGTATCTTCGAATTTTTTATTTTTAATTTTAGTTATACCTGCAGAAAAATCGCGTTTTTCTATTATCTTGGCGTTAGGTCCTAGTCTATAAACGCGCAGATTGCTGGTACCCCAATCGCAAGCAATGCCGACGGTATCATCGTTCATCGTACTTTTCTTCATCCTTAATATTTACCTTCAGTATAACGCCAATTACTTATAGGATAAAACGATATTAAATTTTAATTGGCTTTACAGCTTACCCGGCCGACTTGACAGAAATAGAAAGCCTAGTGATGCTGGTCGGAAAATTTAGCTGATTTGAGAAGAAATCGAAGATTCAGAAGTACTGAAAATGGGAGAGAAAGTTCATGAAATTACTTCGTTATGGGCAAATAGGATTCGAAAAACCAGGTGTTTTAGGTAATGATGGCGAAATCAGAGACCTATCTGGTCTTGTTACTGATATAGATGCTTCAATTCTTAGTGATCAGGCTTTGCAGAAATTGCGCGATGCAGACTTTTCCAAATTACCGGTTGTATCGGGTAACCCGCGTATTGGTGCATGTGTGGGTAACATAGGCAAAATGATATGCATTGGTTTGAATTATTCCGATCATGCTGCCGAAACGGGCGCCACGCCACCGCCAGAACCGATAATTTTTATGAAGGTAAATTCCGCTATTTGTGGGCCTAACGACGATGTCAGAATACCAAAAACTTCTGAAAAGACAGACTGGGAAGTAGAGTTAGGATTTGTGATTGGAAAAAAAGCTAAATATGTTTCCGAGGCAGAAGCCATGGACCATGTCGCGGGCTATTGTATTGTAAACGATGTTTCGGAACGCTCCTTTCAAGCTGAAAGGTCGGGGCAATGGACGAAAGGCAAAAGTTGCGACACATTCGGTCCAACGGGTCCGTGGATGGTAACACGAGACGAAATCGCTGATCCTCAAAATCTAAAAATGACTCTTGATGTGAATGGCAAACGTTATCAGGACGGGAGTACCAACACGATGATTTTTGGGGTGGAATTTTTAGTACATTATTTGTCCCAGTTTTTTACTCTACATCCCGGTGATGTCATTTCCACAGGAACGCCTCCGGGTGTTGGGTTGGGTGTAAAGCCCAATCCTGTATTTCTAAAACCCGGCGATGAGATGCATTTATCAATCGAAGGTCTCGGTGAGCAACATCAGAAATGTATAGCAGACTAACGGATCAACTTTTCCGCAAGGTCCCTTTTTTGACGGATAGGAAATTCAGGAGTTGGTGATGGCACTGAACTTAAATATAGACGATTGTCTGCCAGAAGATGTCGATGATGCGATCTTACTTGGGAGAGCGTGGGTCCCTGGGCATATTTCAGGGCCATCACCAATTATTATTCGTGAAGGAAGAACATTCGATTTATCTAGCGAAGTTACTACGGTCTCTGAACTTTTAAACGCTGAGGCTCCTCTAGATATCATTGAAGGTATTGGTGGAGAGGATATAGGAAGTTTATCCGAAATTCTCAGTAATACAGATTATAGTCAGCAAAAAGAAGAACTGCCTTATTTCCTTGCTCCGGTTGACCTTCAAGCTATCAAAGCTTGCGGGGTTACCTTTGCACAGAGCATGTTGGAAAGGGTTATAGAGGAGAGGGCCGATGGAGACCCCGGAGCGGCCGAACGGATCAGAGAAGAAATTCGAAATATGATTGGATTAAATCTATCTGATATCATCCCTGGTTCGGCTGAAGCTGCGCAATTAAAGAGTGTTTTGGTTGGCAAGGGGATGTGGTCGCAATATCTGGAAGTTGGGATTGGGCCGGATGCAGAGGTGTTTACAAAAGCCCAACCGATGTCTGCAGTTGGTATCGGAGCGGAAGTTGGACTTTTATCTAAGTCAGAGTGGAACAACCCTGAACCAGAAATAACGTTAATCGTTAATAGCGACGCTACAATTGTTGGAGCCACTCTAGGCAATGATGTGAATCTTCGCGATATAGAGGGTCGGAGTGCGTTATTGTTAGGAAAAGCGAAAGATAATAACGCATCAGCCGCTATTGGACCATTTATACGCCTTTTTGATAAAAAATTTACTTTAAGCGACGTTAGATCAGCCGAGTTGTCATTGACAGTGACAGGACTGGATCAATTCACTTTGCGGGGAAGAAGTTCTATGTCTCAAATTAGTAGAGATGTTGAAGATTTAGTTTCGGAAACAATAGGCCAGCATCATCAATATCCAGATGGTTTATGCCTGATGACGGGTACATTATTTGCTCCTAGCGAAGATAGGGACAAACCTGGCGGGGGGTTTACACATAAAGTTGGTGATGTCGTGCGTATTTCGACGCCAAAGCTTGGCGCATTGGTGAACAGAGTAAATCATTCGGAAAAAGTGAAGCCATGGACATTTGGGGTTGGCGCCCTGATACAAAATCTGGCGGCTCGCCGATTACTTAAAACGGGATAGATTTTTTTATAAGCTCTTTGCTTGGTCTCTTAGAACAAACTTTTGTATCTTACCCGTTGAAGTTTTGGGTAATTCTGTAAAGACAACACGTGTTGGAGCTTTATAGTGGGCCATATTCTGCCGGCAAAATGCAATTAGGCTTTCTTCTGTCTCAATTTCATCTGGTTTAAGGCAAACAAACGCGCAGGGCGTCTCCCCCCATTTTTCACTCGGTTTAGCAACCACAGCTGCCTCTAGAACAGCGGGATGTTTGAATAATACATCCTCCACTTCGATAGTGCTTATATTTTCACCTCCAGATATTATGATGTCTTTTGATCTATCTTTAAGTTCAATATATCCGGTATCATGGATAACTCCTAGGTCTCCGGTATGAAACCAGTCTCCTTTAAACGCCTCCTTGGTCGCATTAAGGTTTTTCAAATAGCCTTTCATTACAACATTTCCACGCATAAAAACCTCTCCGATGGTCTCCCCATCAGCCGGCACTTTTTCTAGAGTTTCAGGATCAGCAACCATTAATCCTTCAAGTACGGGGTATCTCACCCCCTGTCGTGCTTTGAGTGACGCTTGTTGTGATTTGGGTAGCTCATTCCATTCGTCATGCCACTCGCAAACCGTCACAGGGCCGTAGACTTCGGTTAAACCATATACATGTGTGACATTTATCTTCTGGTGTTCCATTTTTTCTATCACAGCTGCAGGTGGTGCAGCTCCTGCGGTCATCATTGCCAGTTCGTGTTCCCAAGTCCTGGTAGAGTTATTATCTGCATTCACTAGCATATTCATAACAACAGGTGCGCCACACATATGACTAATTTTATGATCGGCTATTGCGTCATAGATCGGTTTAGCTTCAACTTGTCTCAGGCATACATGCGTACCTCCAAGCATAGTGATCGTCCACGGGAAACACCAGCCATTGCAATGAAACATTGGCAGCGTCCAAAGATATATGGGGTGTTTCTTCATGCCCCAAACAAGGCTATTTCCTATAGAGTTTAAATAAGCTCCACGATGATGATAGACTACACCTTTTGGATTTCCAGTAGTTCCAGATGTGTAATTCAAGGCTAATGCATCCCATTCATCACTGGGCATTACTGGCTCGAAGTCGCTATCAGTATCATTTATAAAGTCTTCGTACTCAATAGACCCAGAAAGTTTTTGATTAGCGGTGTTGGGGTCCTGATAGTCGATTATCAGAATTTCAGTATTTATTATCTTTAATACTTCACTTATGACGTCCGAATACTCTGTATCAACGATCAATACTTTTGTTTCTGCATGTTCTAGAATAAATGCGATAGTAGATGCATCTAAACGAGTATTTAATGCATTTATAACTGCACCGGTCATTGGAATACCAAAAGTCGCTTCGAAAGACGGCGGGACGTTGGGAGCCATAATCGAAACCGTATCTCCTTTCTCAACGCCTCTTTTTTTGAGCGCCGATGCTAGATTAAGGCACCTTTGGTAGGTTTCCTGCCATGTGAATACCTTATCACCGTAAATTACTGAAGAACGACTCGGAAATGTCCGTGCACATCGACCAATGAAGGATAGGGGTGACAAAGGGATATAGTTAGCAGAGTTTTTATCAAGATCAGTCTCGAACGGATGACCAGACATTATTTCTCCCTTCTGAAGTCCACCGAAATCGAATTGAAATAAACCTATCTCTATTGGTTAAAACAGGCAATGCCGTCATTTATTCTTTTTCATGCCACACGGGATAATATTTTCCTCCTGACATTGGAAAAGGAACTCCTGTTGTTCCGGGAAAACTTATAGGTAGCCCTTTTTTTGATCGAACCCCTAAAAATCCAAAAGCTTGTGCTTCAATAGCATCTCCTGTCCAACCAACT
>CALIMD010000317.1 GCA_938028645.1 uncultured Alphaproteobacteria bacterium | reverse complement strand
TTGTATCAGAAGCAAAGCGAGAATCTGAGATTATAAGAGGTGAAGCAGACGCGGAAAGAAACGCTATTTTCGCAACAGCTTTTGGTGCTGATCCAGAATTCTTTGAATTTTATAGGTCATTAAATGCTTATGCAAAATCAATTCGGGGTTCGAATTCAACCATGGTCATGTCTCCAAACTCAGAATTCTTCAACTATTTTAAATCTGACCTAGGATCTAAATGATATCTTTAATCTTTTATGGATTAGGTTTGGTACTGTTGATAGAGGGGCTAGTTTATGTTCTAGCCCCTCATTTTGTAGAAAAAATGTTGATCACACTTCAAGAAATGCCGAAAGAGCAACGTCGATTAGTTGGCGCATGCATGGCTTTGGCAGGTGGTTTAATTCTACTCTTTGTTAGGACATTTTAATTTTAAAAAAATATATAAATTTGAATTTACAAGCTGTTGTAAACTCAAATTGTTATCCTAAATAACATCATACGAGCTCAACTTAAAACTAATTTGGGGAATAAAAAGTGCGTCAAGCTTCTATTGCTAAATCTACACAAGTTTCACCTGTGGAGTATATTGTCAAAACACGGAGATTAATTTTAAATTTAATCTTTTTGATGATGATTTTTCTTCTGCAAACCAAGGTATTAAGCGCCCGTTCGGTACCGGAGAGTTTTGCTGATTTGGTCGAAAATGTTGGTGCTGCAGTCGTCAACATAACGACAACCACAAAGGTTGAGGCTCCAGTTGTTCCTCGAGGTGTAGTGCCAGAAGGTAGTCCATTTGAAGAGTTATTTCGCGATTTTCAAAACCCTAATAGTCCTCGGCAAAGGCCTCGCAATGCTAATGCTTTAGGGTCTGGTTTTGTTATAAGCAGTGACGGTTTTATCGTGACAAATCACCATGTCATCAATGGTGCTGATCAAATAACGATCGAATTTAATGATGGATCGTTTCGAGATGCAGTTGTTATTGGTAGTGATGAAAACATCGATATCGCACTATTGAAAGTTGATTCAGAAACAAACTTAGAGTTTGTAAATTTTGGTGATAGTGACATATCTCGAGTTGGCGATTGGGTTATGGCAATGGGAAATCCTCTTGGCCAAGGTTTTTCTGTGTCAGTAGGAATTATATCGGCGCGTAATCGCGAATTAGCGGGTAATTACGATGACTATATACAGACTGATGCAGCGATAAACAGAGGTAATTCAGGAGGTCCTTTGTTCAATATGGAGGGACAAGTTGTTGGTGTAAATACAGCTATATTGTCGCCAAACGGTGGATCAATCGGCATTGGATTTTCAATGGCATCGAATGTGGTTGAGCCTGTCGTTAAACAATTAAAAGAATTTGGTGAGGTGCGTCGCGGATGGCTAGGCGTTAGTATAGGTGATCTTAATCAGGATATGGCGGATGCCTTAGGGATGGCAGAACCTAGAGGCTCAATTGTTTTGGAGGTTTATGATGGGCCATCTAAAGATGCTGGTTTGCTAGCCTCAGACGTGATCGTCATGTTTGATGAAAAAGAAGTTGGAGACTCTGGGGAATTGGTTCGCATTGTTGGTGACACGACTGTAGGTAGAACTGTAGACGTTATAGTGCTCCGACAAGGTGAGCGCATTAAAGTAAGCGTAAAACTTGGACAGCGCCCAACTAATAAGGAACTCAACGCGAAAGTTGCAACTCCAGAGCCTGCTAAGCCAAATGAGGACGCAATTGATGGAGTTGGATTATCTGAGATAACCGATACTCTTCGAGAAGAATACAGTGTAGATCCAGCTATTTCTGGTTTAATTATTGTATCTATAGATGAAGCATCTTCTGCTTATGAAAACGGGTTACGCAAAGGTGACATAATCACAGATGTCGCCCAGAAACCTGTAAATACGGTTAAAGAGGTTGCAGAACTTGTATCAAGTGCCAAAAGCGAAGGACGTCAATCTGTTCTGCTATTAGTTCGAAGAGAGGGTCAACCTAGGTTCATAGTGCTAAAATTTAATTAACAGATTAATAAAACTGGGAGCAAAGCTCCCAGTTTTTCTCAGTACGAACTATATGTTTATCTTCGGCAAATCATCCAGCATATAAGAAATATCTTCAATATATTCAGCTATTATATGTATGACTGAATTTTCACTCTGAACTCGTCCTTTTATTTTCAAAAGACGTCCAGAAATTACAGCACGACGAAATTTTTCATATAAAGTTCGCCAAATTACTATGTTTATGGTTCCAGTTTCATCTTCTAGTGTAAGAAAAATAACGCCTTTTGCTGTTCCGGGGCGTTGTCTAAGTATTACTAATCCCGCAACGCATACAATGGTGCCGGGTGCAGGACGATTTAGAAGTGATGCGGGACAAGCACTTGGGGGCTTTGGCCAGGTTAAGAGAGTATTTTCCATTTTATAATTACTTAGTTGAAGTCCATGAGGGAACATAAGTAGAACAAATTAAATAATTTAACAAGATTTTTTTAATAATTCTTAAAAAGGTATGGCCGAATTAAATTAAGCTGATTAGAAGAGATGGACGAATAATAAGGGATGAGCAGAATGGCAAAAATTACCTATATTGAACATAATGGAACACAGCATGTTGTTGAGGTGTCCAACGGTTTGACAGTAATGGAAGGTGCTCGAGATAATAATATCCCAGGAATAGATGCGGATTGTGGTGGAGCATGCGCATGCTCAACTTGCCATGTTTATGTTCACCCGGATTGGGTCGAAAAATTACCAGAAAGTGAAGATATGGAGCAGGATATGCTCGACTTCGCCTATGAACCTGATCCTAAAAGATCTCGATTGACGTGTCAGTTACAAGTCACTGATGATTTAGATGGCTTAATTGTTCAAATGCCGGAACAACAAATTTAAAAAATTAACTGATTTTTTTTAGTAAGTCTCCGTTTCGGATTAGACCTGCTGATATAACAGCACACAATAAACCTCTCAATCGGAGCGGTTTATTTTCCTCTAAAGTTATCCAGTTTTTCGCATCTGCACCGTAGCGCACCTTCCATTTAACGCACCCCTCGTTAAATATTCCTGATACTTTAAGTTTAGCTGTTCCAGCCTCGAGAATAGTGCCAGTAGGACAATTCTCTTCAGAGGTATCAAAATCAGACATGAAAGTATCACCGGGGTGGATTGCTTCAGGCCCAAATTTTACTGCATCCCAAACTCTTTTCGATAAAATAGATACTTGGATACCAGGATCGGGCTTTCCATTTTTAAGCGTCAACCAGGGGCTTTTAAGCCATCGATCTCCCTTAATTCCTTCCTCTGGTGTTAATTCAATTAAATCAGGAAAGCTTCTTTGGTTTCTTTCCGGCCTTAAGCATAAATTTTCAATTATGGACTCATTTTTTGGGGCGTCTTTTATATGCGGTATTGCCTCTGATAATTCGAATTTTGATCTAAAAGTCATAGTGCTCTCCAACCTATGTCCTTTCTGTAAAAACCTTCTGGCCAATCTATGATTTCTATTATTTCGTATGCATTCTTTTGGGCTTCGACTAAAGTTTCTGATCTTGCGGTTATGTTTAAAACACGTCCTCCGTTCGAGATTATGTTTCCATTTTCCTTCGCCGTGCCAGCATGGAAACACATAAAGTTGCTGTTAGAAGGAAGATCAGCTAAGCCGTTGATTTGCGAGCCGTTTGTGTAAGAACCAGGATACCCGCCACTCGCCATAACAACTGTGATGGCATGATCGTCGGCCCAATTAAGTTTGACATCACTCAACTCACCTTTCGCTGTAGAAAGTAGAGCATCCAAAATTTGACCTCCCAACCGCATCATTAAGACCTGACATTCGGGATCACCAAATCTTACATTATACTCAACGAGGCGGGGATTGGAGTCTTTGATCATGAGGCCAGCGTAAAGGACACCTGTGAAAGGCATGCCTCTATTTACCATTTCGCGTACTGTTGGACGTATTATCCTCTCCATAGTCTTATTTAATACTGCCTCGCTAAGAATTGGCGCTGGCGAATAGGCCCCCATGCCTCCAGTATTTAGTCCAGTGTCTCCTTCGCCTACCCTCTTATGATCTTGCGCAGTACCAATAGGCAGAACTGTTTCGCCATCAACTAAAACGAATAACGACGCTTCCTCACCTTCCATAAATTCTTCGATCACAACGCTGGCGCCGGCATCGCCAAAAGAGCCATCAAAAATTTCGTCCACTGCAGACAATGCCATCTCAATATCTGTAGCTAAGATTACACCTTTGCCTGCTGCCAGTCCGTCCGCTTTTACGACTAAAGGCGCTCCCTGGGTCTTTATGTAAGCTGTGGCTGATTCAAGTGAATCGAATGCTGCATAATTTGCGGTAGGCGCTCCACAGGCATCACAGATTTCTTTCGTAAATTTTTTACTTGTTTCTAGTTGGGCCGACGCTTTAGAGGGCCCAAAAGTTAAAATGCGCTCTTTTCTTAGATAATCACCGACACCCGCAGCCAATGGGGCTTCAGGTCCAATTATAACAAAATCTATACTATATTTTTTTACTGTTTGGAGCACCTTTTCGGGGTTAAGAATATCGATGCTTATGCAGCGTGCAATTTCAGCAATACCTGCGTTTCCGGGGGCCACATACATGTTGTCACACTTAGGGTTTTGCTTAATAGCCCAAGCTAGAGAATGTTCACGACCTCCACTCCCTAATATCAATATATTCATACTTGAATCACCTTAAGCTCTCTGATTTTTAATAATCAACAAGATATGATTGAGCAAGGTATCCCAAAACTAATTGCTCTCGTGCTCATCAAAGTTTAGGTTTTTGTAAGGAGTTTTTCATGTCTGATCTTTTCGAAAATCAAATACAAGGGATTAATGAACCTGAGTTTTCTGTAAGTGAGATTTCTAATGCAATTAAAAGACTAATTGAGGAAGAGTTTTCGTACGTTCGAATAAGAGGTGAAATTGGTCGTGTAAGTTTACCCAGGTCCGGTCATGTCTATTTAGATTTAAAAGATGAAAAATCAGTAATTGCTGGTGTCATTTGGAAGGGTGTTGCTGATAAATTAATGACAAAACCTGAAGAGGGCATGGAAGTAATAGCAAGAGGGCGGGTTACTACATTTGGGGGGCAATCCAAGTATCAAATAATTATAGATGATTTAAGGCCTGCGGGTGTTGGTGCCTTAATGGCTATGTTAGAAAAAAGAAAAAAACAGTTTCAAGCTGAAGGAATTTTCAACCAAGAGCATAAAAAGCCTCTTCCCTTTCTTCCTGAAATTATAGGCGTTATTACCTCTCCATCCGGAGCTGTCATCAAAGATATTTTACATCGTCTTTCCGATCGCTTCCCTAGAAAAGTGACTTTATGGCCGGTTGCAGTTCAGGGAGACAATTGTGCAAGAGAGGTCTCTCGAGCTATAGATGGATTTAACTCTTTAACTGTTCAAAATCCTCTTATTGCGCCGGATTTAATAATTGTAGCCCGAGGAGGTGGGTCTATAGAGGATCTTTGGGGCTTCAATGAAGAGCTGGTGGTTAGATCGGCATTTAAATCAACAATACCATTGATTTCAGCAATAGGTCATGAAACAGACACTACACTTCTTGATTATGTCGCTGATGTAAGGGCCCCCACGCCCTCAGCTGCAGCAGAAATGGCAGTGCCCGTGAGGCATGAATTGTTGGCATTAATAGATGCTAACGAAGCCCGATTAAGTAGAGCTCTTAGCCAGGTTCTCTTAAACCGGTCCCAGAGATTATTGGATATTTCCCGCTCATTGCCCAGAGTATTTGGGCTTTTAGAAGGCCCCACTCAGCGATTGGACTCCATAAGTACTCGTTTGCCAATTTCTTTAACTTCCAGTGTTAAACTAAAAAAGAGCAGGTTGTTTGAACTCAGTACCGGTATAAAGCCCACATCTTTGATTATGCGTTTGGAGAACTCGCAAAGTAAATTTGAACTACAGGCAAAGCAACTGAAAACTCTGCTTGGCTATTATATTGATCTTAGGAAACAAACTTTAGGTTCTTTGTTTTCGAGAATTGAGAGCTTGTCCTTAAAAAGAGAGATACTCCATGAGCAAAAAAATCTAAAAGATTTATCTCTTAGGATCAGAAAAGCGTATGAAATGAGTTTAACAAACTTAGAAACAAAACTTCAGGCTATTGATCGATTAAGGGAAACCCTTGGATATCGTGAGACACTAAATAGAGGATACGCAGTAATCAGATCGGGCGATAATGTTATTACAGAAAAAGCCAAAGCTTTGTATGAGACCAACCTATCCATTGAATTCTGGGATGGTGAATTACCAATCAAAAACCTTAATGATTAAGCGATCAATTTAAGCAGCCAAGACTAAACTATCGTATGTAACTGTTTCAAGGTCGTTTTTATGTTTTAAAAAGCTCATTTTGATTATAAACTTTAGTGCAAAGATCTGGGGAGAATTTACATGGCATTAGACCAGGATAAAGGTGTTTGGAAATCTGCCAAGGGCAAGGGGCGCCGAACTCCAAAGGGTCGCCAATTTGAAGATGAAGCTCTGAATGAAGTTAAAGCCCTTTTGGAGAATAGACCCAGACAAAAAGACCTTCTCATCGAGTTTCTACATCTTATTCAAGATAAATATGGTTATTTATCTGCTCAGCATCTTTGTGCCTTAGCTGAAGAATTGAAAATATCTATGGCAGAAGTTTATGAGGTGGCATCATTTTATGCACATTTCGATATAGTTAAAGAAGATGAAACGCCTCCGCCCCAAATAACAATACGAGTCTGCGACTCTCTATCTTGTGAATTGGCTGGAGCTGAAAAACTTCGCGAAGAATTGAAAAAAGGTTTAGATCCAAAAGAAGTGAGGGTTGTAAGGGCACCTTGTATGGGTAGATGTGATGCTGCCCCTACCTTAGAACTTGGGCATAACCATATCGACAGAGCATCTACTGATAAAGTTCAAGCAGCTATATCTGAGGGTCACTTTCACTGTAGCATTCCAGAATATGAAAGGTTTCAAAAATATTTTAGCCTTGGCGGTTATCAAACACTTTTAAATTTGCGACTAGAAGGTAATTGGGAAGACATTCAAAATAAAATCTTAGCTTCTGGCTTGAGGGGTCTAGGAGGTGCAGGTTTCCCTTCTGGTAAAAAATGGGGATTTGTTCGCATGAATGAAGGTCCTCGTTTTATTGCTGTTAATGGAGATGAGGGTGAACCAGGAACTTTTAAGGACAGATTTTATTTAGAGAGAACACCCCACTTGTTTCTAGAAGGAATGCTCATAGCCGCTTGGGCCGTAGAGGCAGAAAAAGCTTATATCTATATGCGTGATGAATATCCTGCGGTTTTAAAAATACTCAAGGAGGAAATAACAGCA
>CALIMD010000316.1 GCA_938028645.1 uncultured Alphaproteobacteria bacterium | reverse complement strand
CCATGGCTCAATCCGTCGCCTTTTGGGTGACCTCCGTGCCCTCCACCAAAAAAAGAAAACATCACCCAACGTCGACCGTCTTCTCTATAGCCCGCCAATGACAATGCATTAATGGTTCCATATGCGCAACCATTTGTGAGATCTGGCGCGACATCAGCCATCGCTTGAAAAACAAGATCAATAAGCCTTAAAATTGTTTCTGTATAACCACCGACAGGTCGTGGCGCTTTTACCGATAATATCGACTCTTCTGGAATAATAAACTCGATTGAATCTAGAACCCCCGAATTAGCTGGCACTTCTGGAAACACATGCTTCATAGCAACATAACAAGCAGCAATAGTTGTTGACTTGGATATATTTACAGGACCAAGGCACGCTGGAGATGAGCCGCTGAAATCTAGTATCATTTCGTTACCGGCGATATGAATCTTCAGGGCTAATTTCAAAGGTTTATCAATTATGCCATCATTATCCAGCCAATCGACCGCCTCGTATACACCATTTGGCAATTCCCCAATATAAGACTGCATCAATTTATTCGCACGCCGTCGTAGTTCAGACATTGCCTCTAAAACGACATCGTCACCGTATTCGTCTAAAAGCTGGTTAATCCGGTTTAACCCCAGTTCCAAGGCGTTTATCTGACCGTTTAAATCGCCATATAAGCTTCCAGGAAGTCTTGAATTCGCGAGCATTATATCAATAATGTCCTGACGTAATTTTCCTTTTTCATACAATTTAACCGGCGGAATCAAAATTCCTTCCTGAAAACTCTCTGTGGCTGCTGGATTATAGTTGCCCGGAACATTTCCACCGACGTCATGGTAGTGCCCTACAGAGGCTATAAAGCAGAAAATACTTCCGTTTCGATATATAGGTTTTACCAACCGAAAGTCCGATAAATGAGTTCCGCCATCGTATGGGTCGTTAAAAATATAAACATCCCCGTCGCTCATATCAGCATCTTTTTCAGCTTTTTCAATGACTGCTTTTACTGCAAAAGACATCGCACCAACAAAAATTGGAAGGCCTGATTTTCCTTGAACTAAAGTTTCGCCTGTTTTACCGTCATACAATCCATGACTAGCGTCATGTGCTTCGGCTATAATGGGATTAAACGCACTCCGAAATAACGTAGCATCCATTTCATCGGCGATTTGCTCTAAACGACCATTCAAAACAGCGAGGGTGACGGGATCAATCAACGTTATTATCACTTTGGTCAGCGTACTTTTCTCCTAAGGAGAGCATTTCGGGCGTTCCTATAAGAGAATTAAATTCTGTAAAATCGAACATTCTATTCTTCCAGTTTGCTGTGGAACCTGTCTCTCTTAAATTAGACATATATTCCTGCATAACAAAAGATATAGCCCGCACAGTCCCTCCTGGGAATATCACTATCGAATACCCTAATGACGCTAAGTCTTCAGCTCCTGACACTGGGGTTTTCCCACCCTCCACCATATTAGCTAACAAAGGGACCCGATCTTTAAATTGTGAGTTCATTTCAATCATTTGATCTCTATTTTCGGGGGCCTCAATAAACAAAACATCTGCTCCAGCCTCAAAATATTGTTCTGCTCGATCTAGAGCAGATTGAAAACCTTCAACTGCTATCGCGTCTGTGCGCGCAATTATAAGTGTTTCTTCTTTCCGGCGGGTGTCTACGGCTGCCTTTAATTTACCTACCATTTCGTTCGAAGAAACGAGGGATTTCCCTGTTAAATGACCACATCGTTTAGGCAGGCTTTGGTCTTCTAGTTGGATTGCGGTGGCCCCTGCTCTTTCAAACTCTTTGATAGTTCTAATCACATTTAACGCATTGCCGTAACCTGTATCACCGTCAACTATCATATCTACATCGATCCGCTCTCTTATAGCTGTGACCGCGTCCGCAACCTCCCTCATACCAATTAAACCAATGTCTGGTCGTCCGTATCTCGTATAAGCGAGTGAGGCACCCGACAGATAGACTGTTTCAAAACCCGCCTGTTGCACAAAAAGACCAGACAGAGCATCATAAACCCCTGGGGCAACAACTATTTCACTACCATTAAGTCGTCCTTTAAGACTTTGACAATTTTTGCTTTTTTCCACACACCACTCCAAATTTTTATCTACATAAAAGATACTGGTGCCGTATAATTACTCTAACAATTGAAATAAGCAAAATAGATATGCAAAATAAATATACTGGCATGTAATATTTAGATTAAGTGACTGTAAGATCGTTTCTATTCTAACATTTCTATATATCAAACGACACACCACTAATTTATTGTTATTTATTCAATTATATGCAAGCAGGCGTTGACACTTTGTACGCCCAAGAATAGAACACGTTTACGGATTTGCAGGATTGCGTTAGTAACTACCAAATCACTTTTGCGGAGGGGTGGCCGAGCGGCTGAAGGCGGCGGTTTGCTAATCCGGCACTAATTCAATAAAATCAATGACTTAAAAAGTACAACTAGCCCATTTTGCTCATAGAGTATCAATAGGTTG
>CALIMD010000315.1 GCA_938028645.1 uncultured Alphaproteobacteria bacterium | reverse complement strand
CATCTGCTGCAACGCGCGCTTGTATTGGTTGGGGTCTTGGGACGTATATTTTTAACAAATATAAGAAACAAAATAAAACGACAGCTGAGTTAGTCTGGCCAGTCGGCGCCGATAAGAAAGATGTTATCCGCATAATAGACGGCATTAGCTTAACGCGAGATTTAATAAATACACCAGCTAATGATATGGGGCCTGATGACTTAGTAAAATCATCAAAAAAATTAGCAAAAAACCATAAAGCTCAAATTACTATCATCTCGGGATTGGATTTACTGCGCAAAAATTATCCTTCTATTCATGCGGTTGGAAGAGCTTCTGTATCCAGGCCAAGTCTGATTGATATAAAATGGGGAGATCCAAAAGCACCCAAAGTAACACTCGTCGGAAAGGGCGTTTGTTTTGATAGCGGAGGGTTGGACATTAAACCAGCCTCCGGCATGCTTAATATGAAAAAAGATATGGGAGGCGCAGCGCAGGTGCTTGGGTTAGCACATATAATCATGGATGCTAATTTGCCCATACGATTAAGGGTTCTGGTGCCAGCTGTGGAAAACGCTATTTCCGGTAATGCTTTTAGACCCCGCGACGTGCTGCAGACCAGGAAGGGATTGACCGTGGAGGTAGGCAACACCGATGCTGAAGGCAGACTTATACTTTCTGATGCATTGACCGAAGCTTCAACTGATAAACCTTCTATGATAATTGACTTTGCAACTTTAACAGGGGCAGCGCGTGTAGCCATGGGAACAGATGTTCCTGCACTTTTTTGTAATGATGATGAGCTCGCCGGCTCTCTACTACAATATGGGATGGAGACAGAAGATCCCTTGTGGCGACTTCCTCTTTGGCAGGGATATAAGCCAATGCTAAAATCAAATGTAGCAGATCTCTCCAGTACGGGCTCTACGCCATATGGAGGAGCAATCACGGCTGCATTATTTCTTGAACATTTCGTAGAAGCAAGTATCCCATGGGCGCATATAGACCTGATGTCCTATAATAATACCTCCCGCCCAGGCAGACCGGAGGGCGGTGAGGCTCAAGGCATCAGAGCTATATATCATATGCTCAAGGATCGTTTTAATTAATAGCCAAGCTCCTGGTTTACTAATCCCATAAGCGGTTGATTATTTCTGATACTGTAAATATTTTTTAGAAATATTTTAGCGGCTGCCGGTAAAAATACTTCCGCCGCATGGTGAGGCGTTAATAGAATTCTTGGATCAGTCCAAAAAGGGTGGTCTTTTGGTAGTGGCTCGGTTTTAAAAACGTCTAGAGCAGCCCCTTTTATTTGTCCATTATTCAAGGCCTCTAAAAGATCTGGTTCAACAAGTTGCGACCCGCGACCAGCATTAAGAACATAAGAACCTCTGGGCATTTTGTTAAAAACACTTAAATCCATGATACCCTCCGTAGCCGGTGTATTAGGCAACAAACATGCGAGGTAGTTAGTATTAGATAGCATATGGTCAAGTCCTGCCCTACCCGAGAACGAGTGAATTCCATCTAGGTTTTTCTCTGTTCTGCTCCATCCTTGTACTCTCAAGCCAACAGCCTTTAACATTTGAGCTACGTGCACTCCTAGATAGCCTAGGCCCAGAATTCCGACAGAAACCGAATCTGTATCAAATGCTATTTCTGGTGGCCATATCTTTTGAGATCTCAATTTATCATAGTGGGCCGTTTCCCTATGCAACCTTAATATATTCATTAAAAACCAATGTCCCATCGACCGAGCCATATGAGGATCTGTCACCCTAACTATTGGAACGCCTTCAGGCCTATCCGGATCTGACAGAACGTGATCAACCCCTGCCGCCATAGAGATAATAAGTTTTAAATTAGGAAACTTGGCAAGCTCCCCATGAGGCATCTTCCAAACCATTGCAATATCAACATCTTCCGGGTTTCCTATGTCAGGCCATTCTCTAATTTCCAAACACGGGTCAAGGCGGCGCATCTCACATATGTAGTGTTCTGCAGTTTCCCCTTCTAGTTTTATTGAAATCGTCGGCAACACTCATCCCCTAGTATTGATTTTTTCGGTTGATTAAATTGTCAGGTTCTTTTCCTCCGAATACCTTAGTGATAGCGTCAGCAACCTGCTTTGCGGCGCTACCTGCGTTAGACTGAGCTGACACATGGGGCCAAACTCGAACCTTGGGATGGGTCCAATATGGATGGACCTCAGGTAAAGGCTCTTCATGAAAAACATCTAATGCAGCACCAGATATCTGACCAGAGTCAATAGCTTTTAATAAATCCTCATCCACTATGTGACGCCCTCTACCCGCATTTATAATATAAGCCCCACGCGGCAACTGACTGAGCGTCTTACTACTCAGGATACCATCTGTTTCTGGTGTCAATGGTAAGAGGCAACACAAAATATCTGTCCTATTAAGAAAGTATTCTAATTGATTATCCCCAGAAAAACTTTTGACATTCTTTATGTCTTTAGGGCTTTTGCTCCAACCTGCTACATCAAATCCGAGGGACGCAATCTTTTTCGCCGCATCTGATCCTAATTCTCCCAGGCCCAAGATACCCACTTTGCAATCTGAAGTTTCAGGGGGCGGAAGAACGTGCCATTTCTTCTCTCTTTCAAATTGTTCATATTCAATGCCCTGACGATGAAATCGTAACACATTAAGTAAAATCCATTCACTCATTGCTTGCGCCATCCAAGGATCAACTAAGCGCATAATTTTTGTTTTTTCTGGTATTTCCGTATCATTAAAAATGTGATCCACACCTTGTCCAAGAGAACAAATGCATTGTAGGTTGTCCATTTGTTTGAGACTACCTGGCGGCAGTGCCCATATGAGCGCAAATTCTATTTCGCTGGGATCACCTACATCAGGCCAGACCCTAAAGTCTAAATTTGGAATGAATTTAGCTAGACCAGCTTCCCAATCTTCAGGGGAATCATTTTTTGAATGAAATAAAACAGCCGGCATTGAATTTAACTCCACCAAAGTTACTTTTTCACAGCTCAAATTTTTAGTTTCTAATATACCGTTTTATTTATTTTCAAATATAACATGTTCGCTTTGATGTTCAAAAGCAGCTGCCATTAGTGTCTTTGTATAAGGATGCGAAGGACTATTAATTATCCGATCAGTTGCACCGTGTTCTACAACCAACCCATTATTCATCACAATTATGCGATGAGACATCGCGCGAACTACTTTTAAATCATGACTGACAAACAAAAAGGCGAGTTTATGTCGTTTTTGCAGCGTTCGGAGTAATTCGACGATCTGACCTTGAACACTTAAATCAAGAGCTGAAGTAGGTTCATCGAGGATAATCAATTTTGGCCTTAATACCATCGCTCTAGCTATAGAAATTCGTTGACGCTGTCCCCCCGAAAATTCATGCGGATATCTATTGCGCATTGAGAGATCAAGTCCAACTTCTTGGATAGCCTCGTCGATACGATCCTCGATGACCGCAACATTTTTTGATCCGGAATGGGCGTTGCGATGGACCCATAAACCCTCGCCAATTATTTCGGCCATCGACATCCGTGGAGAGAGACTACCAAAAGGATCCTGGAAAACTACTTGCATCTCGCTGCGCAAATGAATCATCTTACGATAACTCATTTTATGTATTGGTCTTTCACGATAGATGATATCACCTTCGCTAGACTGAAGTCTCAGTATGGCCATACCCAAAGTTGTTTTCCCAGAACCACTTTCGCCAACAACACCAAGTGTTTCTCCCTCTCTTATACTCAATGTTACGCCATTAACAGCTTTGATATATCCTATAGTCCTCTTCAAAATACCTTTTTGTATGGGAAACCAAACTCTCAAGTCTTTTACTTCGAGGATTGGTCTAGCGTTTTTACTGATCGGTGGCGGCTCACCAGTCGGTTCGGAATTTATCAATTTTCGTGTGTATTCTGTTTTAGGCTTAGCAAACAGATTTGTGACACTATTAGTTTCAACAATCTTACCATCGATCATCACAGCTACCTTATCTGCAACTTTTTTTACGATGCTTAAATCATGGGTTATAAGCAAAATTGCCATCCCAAACTTTTTTTGTAGCTGTTTTAGAAGGTTCAAAATCTGTGCTTGTACAGTAACATCAAGAGCCGTTGTGGGTTCATCTGCTATCAATAAATCTGGGTGGTTCGCTAATGCCATAGCAATCATCACGCGTTGCCTCTGCCCACCCGAA
Organism: uncultured Alphaproteobacteria bacterium; assembly: GCA_938028645.1. Taxonomy (GTDB): domain Bacteria; phylum Pseudomonadota; class Alphaproteobacteria; order Thalassobaculales; family Thalassobaculaceae; genus UBA7326. The sequence goes on along the minus strand of CALIMD010000315.1, from coordinate 98 downwards.
AGCTGATGAGGATACGCTGCAAGTCGTGTTTCGGGGTCTTTTATACCTACAAGTTCAAGAAGCTCTATACAACGTTTTTGAACCTGTTTTGCACCTAA
>CALIMD010000314.1 GCA_938028645.1 uncultured Alphaproteobacteria bacterium | reverse complement strand
GCAAAACGTTATGCAGTTGGTCGATATATTCACTTGCTAAAGGTTTTATAAACGCATTTATTACGGCACTAGATGTTCTCTCGAATTCTCCGGGTTCACGACTAATATCAGAGGATAAAGTAGTAGCTAATTCTGGAAAATGAGAAGAAATCAACTGACCCGCTAATTGCTCATGAACGGGATTAATGTGAGAGTTGATGAAAGATATGGCGATTGATGTAACGCCTTGTTTTTTAAGTTTCGATATGGTCTGGATGAGGCCGGCTTCATCGAGTTTAGTAATAACTTTTCCTGAACTAGCTATACGTTCTGGAACCTCGCATCTTAAGTCCTGTGAAACTAAGGGTTGAGGAAAAGTTAGAAATAGGTCGTAGATGTCGTACTTACGCTCACGACGAAGTTCTAAAGTGTCCTTAAACCCGTTAGAGGTAACTAAGCCGGTTTTTGACCCCTTACGTTCAATCACTGAATTGCTAAAGAGTGTTGTCGCATGGACTACACGCGATATGTTTTCTCCACCTCCTATTCTTGGGAGCAGTTTGATTAAACTATTTTTTACGCCCATTTGAGGGCTCTCTGGAGTTGTGAGAACTTTCTCTGTTTCACACAATCCAGTTGATAAATTTAGGGCGACGAGATCGGTAAAGGTACCGCCAATATCAATGCCGAGTGTATAAGAGCTGGTTGTTTTCATATAAATATCACACGATCATAAGAAATTAATAAGACCTGATAACTTTAATAATATTGAGCTAGTTCTTTGGTCAATAGATCTGTATGAGGATAATTTAGGGACGCTATTTGCTTTAGGGTAGATCCATGTTGTTTGTCTCAATAATGTAACGCAATTGAACCGATGATCACTTGGTCAGAAATCGATCGAAAGTGGAGTTGAAAATGTCTATTCGGGTTAAGCGATTAACAAGGAATTTCGCGGCGGAAATTAAGGATGTGAATTTATGTGAAAAAATCTCCGAGCGCGATTTTTCAGACATAAAAACTGCCTTTGAAGAATATTCAATTTTAGTTTTTCCGGATCAACCTCTTACCGATGAACAGCAAGTTGTGTTTTCCCAAAGATTTGGAGATTTAGAAAACACAATAAACTCCAAGCAGCAAGGCGGTGCTGGTAAACCAGTGACGGTGCTTACAAATGTTGGAAAAAACGGAGAAGTTATTGCACCCGAAGATCGAAGAATGGTCTTCAATACTGGTAATCAAATGTGGCACACAGATAGTTCTTTTAAACCGATACCAGCAATGATGTCATTGCTTTCAGGGAGAGAAGTCCCGCCGGAGGGGGGAGAGACGGAGTTTGCCAGTATGCGTGCTGCTTACGAAGATCTAGATAATGATCAAAAAAGTGAATTCGAACAATTAATATGTGTACATGACTTTGCCTATTCCAGAAGTCTAATTGATACAAGTTTGTTGGATAGAGCAGACAAGTACGAACTACCGCCAGTCAGACAAGCTATGGTTCGGAAAAACCCAACAAATCACAGAAAAAATTTGTTTCTTGGTGCTCATGCCTCCTACATCGAGGGATGGCCCTTAGAAAAAGGTCGGACGCTGATCAAAAGACTTAATAAGCACATTACGGATTGTAAATATATTTATAAGCATAGCTGGAAACGCAATGATTTAGTTATTTGGGATAACCGATGTGCATTACATCGAGGGCGACCGTGGCAAAGAACGCATCGACGGGTTATGCATAGGACAACCGTCGTTGGCTCTATAACTGTTTAATCAAATCCACCTATCTGATCTTTATCAGAGATTGTTTACATTAGATTGATGTTGTCTGTTAACGTTGGTTATGTTTGCTCGGGTTTAATAGGCTAGGAAGCCAAAGATCTGTGTAGAGGCAGGGGTCCATTTATGGAATATAGAAATAGTTTAGCGGTGGATCTCACCAGATGGGAATATCAAGCCCCTGACACTCAAAAAGAAATAGCATACCACCGTTTAGAAGAAAAAATAGTACTGCTCGAATTTTCCCCAGGTGTGGTGGTTACAGAAAAGGATCTAGCAGAGTCTATTGGACTTGGCCGAACCCCTGTCAGAGAGGCTATTCAACAATTAGCAATGGCGGGGTTATTAACTGTATTGCCGCGTCGAGGGATAAAGGTATCTGATCTTGATGCGTGTTCAGTTTTGCGTCTTCTAGAAGTGAATCGTGGATTAGATGCACTGGTTGCGCGCACTGCGGCCATGAGGGCAACCGCTGAACAAAGGCTTGAATTCTCTCGGCTAGCAGAGGAGTTTGATGACATTGCCGATAGAAACGACATAGCGGGTCAAATACGTGTAGATGGGGAATTTAATAATTTGTGCATGCTTGCAATGGGAAATGAACATGCTAACAAAATGCGTCGTTTATTACAGCCTATGCTGCGAAGGTTTTGGTTTGCGCACATAAAAAAATCAGGTGACACACGAATGCCTTCAAAAATGCATGGTCAGGCTGCCAGAGCAGTTGCCGAGGGAAATGAGGATAAAGCTGTAGATGCTTTCACTCGTATAATTGATTATGATAGAAGTTTTGTACAATCGATAATATACAAGTAGGTATATTTGTTAATATTCCCAAAAAGCTTTTTTTTGATTAAATTAATCTTCATAAAAACGAGAACAGCTGAAGTTGTGTAAGCCTATGATGTGAGCTTTTTAAATCGATTTGGGCATAAACTCTGCACTCCTGGATCTAAGGATATACTGTTGGAATACGTTCATTTTGTTCGAAATAATATTCGATTTCTGGGTTTTGGTTATTTTACAGCGTTCATATCCACATTTGGGCAAACATTTTACATTGCAATGTATAGTGGGGAACTTCGAGAGACTTTTAATCTTAGCCATGGCGAGTTTGCAAATGTGTATGCTATTGGAACACTAAGCAGTGGCTTATTATTAATCTGGTTAGGAAAATTGATCGATCGGATTGATCTTCGTTTTTATTCGATACTGCTATGCTTTGGGATGGCATTTGCATGCATTTTTATGTCTTTTGCAGAGGGTGTTGTGATGCTTACTGTTGCAATTTTCCTTCTTCGAATAGCGGGGCAGGGTCTCTTGAGCCAGGCTGCCACTGTCACTATGGCTCGATATTTTGACGATTACAGTCGAGGGCGTGCTGTAAGTCTCGCGGCCCTCGGTTTCCCCAGTGGCCAAGCAATATTTCCGGCAATGTCTGTTTTGGTCCTTTTATTGCTGCCATGGCGCGATGTGTGGCTTATTAGCGCTATAATTCTAATTATCCTAATACCGCCTATCTTGTTGTGGTTATTGAAAGGGCATGGTGCACGCCATGAAAAATTTTTAGTAACCGCGCAGAGGATTGAAAAGTTTGACGCAAAGGATAAACGGAGGCAGTGGACGCGTAAGCAGGTTTTGAAAGATAAACGCTTTTTTCTGGCTATGATGGCTATGATGTCCACCG
>CALIMD010000313.1 GCA_938028645.1 uncultured Alphaproteobacteria bacterium | reverse complement strand
AAGCACGATGCAACCAGATCAGAGCTCAGGTTGAAGAGACAACGTCTGACTACGATAGCGAAAAGCTGCAAGAGCGTTTAGCGAAGCTGGCTGGTGGAGTTGCTGTTGTTCGGGTTGGTGGTTCTACTGAAGTTGAGGTGAAGGAACGTAAAGATCGCGTTGATGACGCGATGCATGCCACACGAGCAGCCGTCGAGGAAGGGATCATTCCTGGGGGTGGGGCTGCTCTAATTTATGCGGGACGCGGTCTAGCAAAACTGAGCCCAGCCAATGATGATCAAGCCGTAGGTGTTAATATAGTCAGGAAAGCAATTCAAGCACCTGCCCGACAAATAGCGGAAAATGCTGGCGAGGATGGCTCTGTTATTGTAGGTAAAATGCTTGAGTCAAAAGATACTAACTGGGGATTTGATGCTCAGGAAGGTAAATTTCGAGACTTAGTTAAAGCAGGCATAATAGATCCAACAAAAGTAGTCCGGACAGCACTTCAGAATGCAGCATCGGTTGCTGGGTTACTTGTAACTACTGAGGCTATGGTCGCGGATAAACCCGAACCAAAATCTCCAATGCCAGCCGGCGCTCCAGGCATGGGCGGTGGAATGGACTTCTAAAGCAGTCCATACAATAGATCGAATAACCCTTCCAATTATTTTGGAAGGGTTATTTTTTGTTCCACTGAGGGTCGATTGCGAGTAGTAAGGCGCTATGGTCCAGTTCTGCCCAATCATTTTCAATCATTAAATCCCATAGTTTCATGTTGGTCGACAGACCTGGTAGCCGCAGGTTTACGGAAGCTGCAAGCTCCATTGCTTCCGCAATATCTTTTCTTTGGATAGAACATTTTGCTCTCGGATTGAAATCCTCTGTTAGCATCCGTTCTCCATGAAGTTCCAGGATCCTGCTATGGGCGAAGCCCCCAAAAAGGGCCTCTCTGATTTTTGCAGGGTCGACGCCATTATGTCGCGCTAATGCAAAGGCTTCGGCTACTGCACCAATAGTTAGTCCAACAATCATTTGATTAGCAGACTTTGCTATCTGTCCCGCCCCAACTTCTCCAACATGGGTGATGCGATCGCCTAATATTTGAAGAGTCGGAAGTGCGCGATCGAAGGTATCCTGAGTCCCCCCAGCCATAATTGTGAGGGTACCATCCTTAGCTGCAGTGGTGCCGCCTGATACGGGGGCATCTAGCCAATACCCATCCATCTTTTTTAATTTCTCGGCAAACTTTCGTGTTTTTATGACGGATGTTGTTCCCATATCTATGACCAAGCGGTTTCGCAAACAAGTCTCTGCAACTCCGCATTCACCAAACACCACACTTTCGACGGCTTGTGCGTCTGTAACCATCAAAATAGTAACATCACAATGCATCGCTACTTGGGTGGGGGTCTTGCAAACCGTAATATTTTTTTTCTCTTTCGCAAGTTCTTTGGCAGTTGCGGAGCTTCTATTCCAAACATAAATATTAGCACCGGTTGCACAGAGGTTACGGATCATTGGTGCGCCCATCAAGCCTAAGCCAATAAATCCAATATTTTCAGCTCGCCAGTCTGGTTCAATATTTTTAGTCATCTGGATCAGTCTGATTTCTGGCATATCTTGCTGCGGAACCCCGTTCTATGGCCGCCGCCGTTAACCTATCAACATTGATATCATGTCTTAGCATTTCAAGAAAGCGTAGCTCTTCCTGGGTGGCGATACCATTTACCGCAACTACATCACAAGCCAAAGCGTATGCCGTGGCGCATAAGGAACTAGGTAGTGATTGGCGTATAATCTCTACGGCCGCATCCAAACCATCCTCTTCGGTTAGTAAGTCAGTGCAGGCTCCAGCAATTTCATTAAATTTAGTGCTGTCAAAACCGTCGAAAACAGGAAGCCCATTTATTATGGTCTTGATGGTATCGATTTCATCGTTCGCAAGGTCACCGTCTGCGGCGGCGCTGAGGACCATAGAATATATTATGGCTGCTTGAGGGCTGATCATATTTTGTCCATTCTTTTAAGCTAGGCGCATGTAGATAATATTTGTTTATAACGGATTGTTTTAAAGACAAAAATATAATTAAGACGTTACTATAGAACTAACTTTATTACCAAAAAATTAAAATGATTTATATGTTTTCAATTTCACTGGACTATTGTTAACCTCAGAGTAACGGATGAATAGGTTTAATGATAATTTAAGGATGCTGTTATGAACTATCCAAATGATCCAATGGCAGAAGGTGGAATCGCCGTATTTGCAGAAAAATTAAGGGCAGGGGTTATAACAATCAGCGGTGTCACTCGAGCTTACCTTGATCGGATTGAAGCATTGGATGGTAAACTTGGGGCATTCCAATACGTAGCCAAAAATGGAGCTATGGCCGCCGCCGAAGCTATGGACAAACTATTAGCTGCGGGTACAGATCTTGGACCGTTAATGGGTGTCCCTATTGGTATCAAGGATATTTACGCCGTAGAAGGTATGCCTATCACAAATGGCTCATTATTCGATGCGGCTAGTATTACAGGCCCAGAGGGACGGTTTGTAACAGGATTGAAACAAGCGGGCTGTATTATTTTGGGAAAAACAAAGACAGTTGAATTTGCTCTCGGTGCCACAGGGGTAAATGAAGCTAGGGGAACCCCCTGGAACCCTTGGGACCTTTCTTCACATCGTACTCCAGGAGGATCATCAAGTGGTTCGGGTGTCGCAACAGCCGCTGGTTTATGCGCTTTCGCAATGGGATCAGATACTGGTGGATCGGTCAGGATACCAGCCTGCTTCAACGGCATATTTGGCCACAAAACATCGATTGGGCTTCTGCCCACTGATGGCGTTTTTCCACTTTCCCCAACACTCGATACTTTAGGACCCCTGACCCGAACAGCTGCAGATGCAGCAATTATTCATGCCATAATGACGGATGGCGATATCCCGTTAGCTAAACCACTAAAGGGATTGAGATTAGGCAAGCCCACTACTTTCTTTTTTGATGATCTAGAACCAGAAGTTGCTTCCTGTATGGAATTAGCTCTGCAATCCCTTACAGAAGCAGGAGTCGAAATTGTTGATATAGAAATTCCTGATCCTAATGAGCGTGATTGGGTGTTTCCAGCTATAGCTCCTCCAGAATTTTTAGCTGCAATAGGTGAGAATGATTTTCAGCAGGCTCTACCAAATATGGATCCAGTGACTGGCGCCAGAGCAAAAAAAGGTTTGGATATAACTGGCGTTGAGCATGCAGCTGCAGTCATAAGACATAACCAGCTGGCTGATTTGGCTGACGATGCCTTTGAAGGATTAGATGGTTGGGTCTCCCCAACCTGTACATTTTTACCGATGCCTATAGCGGATTTGTCAGAGGCAGGTGCCGCAGCCAAATCAGCGCAAGCATCTCGTAATACACAACCAGGTAATATTTTTAAACTTTGTGCTATAACAACTCCAATACATCATTTTGGTTCACCGCTTCCGGTGGGCTTACAGGTAATGTGTCGAAGAGGCTTCGACACTCAAGCTCTATCTATTGGCTTGGCCCTTGAGGCGCATTTTGGGCAGGCTGCAAAACCGGATCTATCTTCCATCTAAAAACGTTAGACATAATATTAAAAATCATTGATACAATGAGGAAAACGAAAGTGATGGAAAGCGAAGAATACGATTATATAATTATTGGAGCGGGGTCTGCCGGTTGTACATTGGCTAACCGTTTGACAGAGGATCAATCTACTAAGGTTTTACTTCTGGAGGCAGGAGGTAAAGATAGAAACCCGTGGATACATATCCCTGTAGGATATGTAAAAACGCTCGATATGCCCAGTCTGAACTGGCGGTTTGAAACCGAACCTGACGCAAATACCTATAACCGAGCAATCCCTATACCACGAGGTAAAGTTTTAGGGGGGTCCAGCTCAATAAATGGAATGGTCTATGTTCGAGGACAACCGTTAGATTATGATACGTGGTCACAACTTGGTAATCGTGGTTGGTCTTATGAAGCTGTGTTACCATATTTTAAGAAATCTGAAAATTATGAGAGCTCGGATAGTCCCTGGCGAGGCCAGGGTGGGCCATTGAATACTTCTGAGGGACTTGAGCGTGCTGAGCTCCTTGATGCCATAATGGATGCTGCTGAAGAAACTGGCTATCCAAAAAACCCAGATTATAATAGTGGAGATCAAGAGGGTTTTGGTTACTTCCAAGTGACGCAAAAAAATGGCCGACGTTGGTCCACTGCCAAAGCATTTTTAGAACCTGCTTTGAAGCGGTCAAATCTTCGCTTAGAGATTAATGCACATACATTAAAAATACTTATTGACAATAAAACTGCGACGGGAGTTATGTTTCAACAATCTGGGCAAACCAAAACTGTTAGAGCAAGCAGAGAGGTTATAATTTCAGCTGGTGCCGTTCAGTCACCCCAGATTTTAGAACTTTCTGGTATTGGAGATCCAAAAATTTTAAAAGAAAAAGGTATCGAAGTTACCTTCCCTCTTCCTGGCGTGGGAGAAAACTATCAAGACCATTATATTGTAAGACAGACGTGGAAAATCAAAAAAAGAATAACGCTTAATGAACAAACCAAAGGATTATTTCTTGCTAAAGAATTGCTCAAATACGCTTTTAGTCGAAAGGGTATTATGACGTTTCCAGGAGGAATTTTGTCTGGTTACGTTAGTACAAGACCAGAAATATCGACGCCGGATATTCAATACACGATTGTGCATGCTAGTTTCAAAGACGTAAAAAAACGCATTTTTGATAATCATCCAGGGATGACGATCGCTCCATGTCAGTTGCGTCCAGACTCTAGAGGTTCAATTCATATAAAATCTTCTGATCCACTTGCAGCTCCTGCTATTAAAGGTAATTTCTTGGCAGAAGAGAATGATCGCCGTACAATAGTGGATGGAATGAAAATAGCCCGAAAAATTGTAGCAGCCCCAGCTCTACAAGATTATGCGGATGACGAGATAGAGCCGGGTATAAACGTGAACTCAGATGAAGAATGGTTGGATTTTGCCAAAGCAAAAGGTAACACTGTCTATCATCCAGTAGGGACCTGCAAAATGGGAAGCGATCCTATGGCTGTAGTGGACGATCGTTTGCGTGTTTTGGGGATAAGTCGTTTACGGGTTGTTGACGCTTCCATAATGCCAACAATCGTCTCTGGTAATACTAATGCTCCCACTATTATGATAGCGGAAAAAGCGGCTGACATGATTAAAGAAGACTCAAAAAAGTAGACATGAAACTAAGTTGAAATCATGTATCGCTGCAAATTGGTAAATATGCGTTTCTAGGAGAATTATTATGCGCTCATTATCAAAACGGTTAGCGTCTGCTCGTTTGGATGGTGTTTTAGTTACTATTCAACCAGACGAAGAGCCTAAGAGTTTACAAGAGGCTTATCAAATCCAAAAAGAAGTAAATAGTCTTCTAAGTCCATTTTCAAATGCTTGGAAAGTTGGTTCTACATCGAAAGAAGCGCAGCTTAAATTGGGAACAACGGAGCCTGGCGCAGCGAGGGTGCCAGAACAATTTAAATTCAGGGATGGCGATAAGATTCCTGTTTTTTCCTCGCATGACCTCTGGGTAGAAGGGGAGTTTGCAATAAGTTTAGGAAAGGATCTTCCCCCAAGAGAACAAGCATATAGTTATGAAGAAGTATATTCTGCTATTGACGGGGTTGCCCCGTCCCTTGAGTTCGTGGGCTCTCGATTAAAAAATGGTTTGGGCGGAAGTGGAAGGCTATCTGTAACGGCCGATGGTGGCGCAAACGTTGCGCTCTGCGTTGGTCAAGTAGTTTATGATTGGGTAGATATCGACTTACCTACTCAAAGGGTGAGTTTGACGGTTAACGGCACCGAAGTGGCTTCAGGTGTAGGGAGTAACGCATTGGAAGATCCGATCAACGTAGTGCTCTGGCTCGCTAACCATAAGCGGGTCTCCCAGGGATTATTTTCTGGAGAAATTATTTCCACAGGAACCTGCACTGGGCTCACGAAGGTTACCCCAGGTGACCGGGTTGAAGCAGAATTTGGGCCTATCGGTAGCATAAATACATGGCTCATTGACTGAGGCTTTTATTAAAATCTGGTGAATAAGGACTTATTTCAACGCTTTTTTGCTATGACTTAAGGAAGTTTTTAACGTCTTCTATTGCATCTGCTAAACCACAACGAATAATGGTTGCATCTTTTGGAAATGCATCAAGAAGCCGGCTAGGCATTCCAGGGTCGAGAAGAACAAACACCCCTTTGTCGGATGCGGTGCGAATTAATCTACCGAATGCTTGTGTGAGGTTCATCCTTGTAAGCATATCAGTGTAAACGTTTCGGCCAAAAGATTTCTGTCGGGCTTTAGTTAAAATAGAAGGCCTTGGCCATGGAACCTTGTCGAATACGATAAGTCGGAGTGATTTGCCTGGGATGTCTACTCCGTCTCGAGCTGCATTTGTACCAAGTAGAGAGGAGTTTTCCTCCATGCGAAAAATATCGATTAACGTTGCTAGGCTTAAGCCATCTACATGTTGGGAATGCAATTTCAATCCTGACTGATCTAAAGGATGTAATATTCGATTATGGACTGCACGAAGCCTCTTAATCGCTGTAAATAGACCTAATGCACCGCCATTAGAGGCTATAAATAATTCTCTATATGCAGAAGCAACTTGGTCTACATCATTTTTATTCACATCATTTATAATTAAAATATGGGTTTGTTCCTTGTAATCAAATGGAGACTCTACGGCGACTTGTGTGAGGTTAATTCGCATATGGTTCACGCCGGTTCGTTTTTTTGCAATAACCCAATCGTTATCAGGGTTTGTGCCGACATCCTTCAATGTGGCAGATGTTATGACTACTCCATGCGCGCGAGAAAATACTTTGTCGTTTAGCGGTATTGTTGGGTCTAACCAGTGTCGTTTCATGCCAATGTCTATATCATGTCCCTGAACACGTTCGACCTCCAACCAATCAATAAACTTGTCTGTTTGAACTTCGTTTACCGTTTTTAACATAGATTGCCATGTTTTAATCGTTAGATATGCTCTCTGTGTTAACGATCTGATTGTTGCTTCAATTTTTAACCTAATGGGTGTTTCAAGTGTCTCGGCTTTTTCGTCGAGCATGGTTTTTAAAATTGAACAAAATAATTGCATAGGAATAGCTATTTTTTCTAAACTTTTAGAAAATATTTCAGCAGTTTCGATTAAGGATTTAGTGGGAGGATAAATACCTGCTTCCAATGAATAGATATTATTTAAGTTTTCAGTCCGAGCTTCCAGCTGTTGCTTGATAGCTGAAAAAAAAGATTCGCTTGGTCCAATAGGTTGGTTATCCTTTAATCGGTTTAGCCAACCATCACGGGGCAAAATTTGTGCGGCAGAGAGGAGTTGGTTTAGCGCCGTGTTACCCTCTTGATTCTCTGTGATGAGATCTTCTACTCGCTTTTTCAATCCTCTGCTACGACCAAGTTTTCGGGTCTCAGCCCCCAATAACCAGCGGCGAAGATCAAAGGCTTCCGCTCCACTTAGGTATGTTGAGAACACGGTGTCAGCAGCCTCGAATAAGTGGTGACCCTCGTCAAAAATATATCTCGCGGGCTGATGGATGTCGGTTTCTTCTCCTAAGACTGATTGAATTAATACCAAGGCATGGTTAGCGATCACTATTTCGGCACGTCTTGAGTTTCGAATGGATTTTTCGATAAAACATTTATGATAGTGAGAACAAGCTGAATAAATACACTCCCCTCTGCGATCTGCTAGACCGGCAGTGCGACCTTGGCCAAGTAAATCAGAGAGCCAAGATGGGAAATCAGCACCCATTAAATCCCCGTCCCGGGTTTTAGAGGCCCAACGGGCTATTAAACCAAGTGCTACGCCGTATTGTGGCATTGAAAGGAGTTGCCGAGAGGCCTCCTCTAGATTAAGCAGACACAAATAATTCTCTCGCCCTTTGCGGATAGCAATTTTAGCCGACTTCCGAATAGGCTCGGGATACAAACGATTTAGCTCATTATCGACCTGATGCTGCAGATTTCGGGTGTAGGTGGATACCCATACTGAGCCGCCATTTTTATTTGCCCAGATAGACGATGGTGCTAAATATCCCAGAGTTTTTCCCACTCCTGTTCCAGCATGAGCTAAAACAATGTGGGGGACATCCTTTTTATCACGGGGTTCAAATGCAGGCAGAATATTAGAGGTATATTCAATTTGACCAGGTCGGATTTCTGAAAAATCTCCCAACATCTTATTT
>CALIMD010000312.1 GCA_938028645.1 uncultured Alphaproteobacteria bacterium | reverse complement strand
GGAGCCGATAAAATTCCTATGGCCGTAATCAAAAACCTAGACGTGTAACATTTTCCGTCTTCCAGTGTAAGGGACCAACAACGATCCTTCTCCACATAATGGGCAGATATTACCTTAGCATTAAATTGTATGTCTTCCCGTAAACTAAATTTGTCAGCTACAAAATTTAGATACCGTTCGTTCTCTGGTTGAGAGGAAAAATGCTCATTCCAATCCCATTCTTCCATGAGTTCTTTTGAGAACGAATATCCATACGTCCAACTTTCTGAGTCAAATCGGGCTCCCGGATATCTATTCCAATACCATGTGCCCCCAACGCCGCTTCCAGCTTCAAAACTTTTAACACTAAGGCCTAACTGACGCATCAAATAAAGTTGGTATAGACCCGCAACCCCGGCACCAATGATTATGACATCATAGTCTAAATGCACATTTGTTGGTTCTTTTGGGGCAGGTGACACCATTTTATTCATGCAAATTTCCCTTTTATTTCCAATATTGTCTATTCACTTTTAATTACGGATAAATATAAACTTAAATCCTGCCTTGTGGTAAGAAATCTAGTTATCTTAATGGCTTTTTAAAAATTCGTATCCGCCTTTTTCACCAACATGATACTAACCTACAAATTAATTCATTGTAATAATGGAAAGTATAACATTCAATCGGACTCTAGAGTGAGCCATTTCTTAATTGCTCCAATTTGTTCTAATCGTCGCCGACGTAAATCATTGGCCTGTTGTATTAGGTCGAATGCATGTGCAACTTCCTCCACCCCAAAATATTCTGGGGTATCAATTGTTTTCAAACCTTCGAGGAAGTACTGCTCTCCAAATTCGTCATAGTGATTTTTGGCTATCTTTTTAAAATTTATATTTACCTCTTTTGAGGTAAACCGTGTCATCCCCTGTTCATTAGTCAAGATATCAGAGTATTTAACTGGAAACATTGCAGGATAATTTATACTCATTTTTTTTAATTCAATCAAAAATAATAAGTAATGCACGTTGTCAGTATCTTTCGAGACTATTTCTTCTATTTCTTTAAATGATAAACTATTTAGAATGTCAAAAGCCTGGTCATAGAATTCAAAACAAAAGGCAATAAAAGCCTGTTTAAGCTGGCTTATTGTTTTTTCTGCAATGGCATCATAATGAGATAGTTTGCGGAGGAATAATGCTTCGCCGCTTTGAACGAAGCCCTTCCCTCTTAGTCCTACAGGCATGCGATGAGAGCTGGATTCCATATTGAATATTTCTAAAGAGGCTAACTCAAATCCAATTTCGTTAAGATAATCAGTTAGTTCGCCAAATAAAGGTTGTTTTTCATAGATTTGAGTGAAAGAGACTTCGGTCGCGATTGCTACGACAGTATCTTGAATCGCAATTTTACCTCCTTTTAAAATTTCTAACTCACTCCCTTGTGTGTCTAGAGATAGAAAATCGGGAGAGGGAATATTTTTAATTTTCTCGAGTTCTATGACCTCGTCTAATGTCACCGTATCTAGCGTTAATGTCTCGACAAGTGATAAAGCTTTGGGATCGGTATCCCATCCAAACTGGCGGTCAAAAGAATATGTCAGTGTCTGGTCAGCTTTTAATGGGTAAAGTGAGCTAAAATATCGATTATTATAAATATAAAAATTTCTTTTTCCTGCATTCCCGCTTAAGCAGTCAGGCAGTATAACCGTTTTTGATGCTAGGCGGTGAGTATCCTTTTTTATTCCAGAGATTGCCGACTCGTCTGCCTCATACAACACATTCACTATATCTTTTTCAAAATATTTCAGAATGGGAAAGGTCCTTGTTCCTGCCCTTGCACCGACATGGTGCGTGGTTAATAAAGTAGTAGGCATAATGTTGGATCCGTTAAATCAAAAATGTTTATATTAAGCATATTTATAAAAAGTCCAATGCTTGTTTTTAGGGACAGATTAAAAAGGATTTAATCAGTTTGAGATTACTCAAATTACTCCAATATGTTTAAGTTCTTTAAGGTCTTCCTCTGACAGGCCAAGCTCTTGATTATATATTGAGTTATTATCCTGACCGAGATCCGGGCCAAGAGAATCCACAGATCCAGAACTGTCGGATAGCCTTGGGATAACGTTTGGTACGGTTATGTCCCCCAAATCGGGAACGTTAATATTCGTCATGACCTGTCGTTCTTTAAAATGAGGATCATGGAAAATATCTGAGATTGAGTTGATAGCCCCGGCGGGGACATCACTGTCTGTACAAATCTTTATCAAGTCGTTCCGCGAAAACGATAGCGTCCATTTTTCAACTTCCGATAGTACAATTTCTCTGTTTGTCAGACGGGTACTTTGATCCCCAAATTTCTTGAGTAAATCGGGGCGTTTCATCGCCAACGTTAGCCGTTCAAACATTTTATCAGTGGTGCACGCAATAGCGATAAACTTATCATCTTTACATGGGAAATGACCATGGGGACAAGCATTTAGCGTGCCTGTGCCTTCAGGCTCTCTTACAAACCCATCAAAGGAATACCTTGGCGCAATTTCGTCTAGAATTCTAAATACACTTTCGAAGAGAGCGCAATCTATTACCTGTCCTTTGCCGGTTTTTTCACGATGGCGTAAAGCCATCATTATCCCAATACAACCATTCATTCCGGTCATATAATCCCCTAGAGATGTTGAACCTGGTGTTACTGGTATTTCCCCCGGTATTCCAGATAGATGCGTCAGGCCACCAAAGGCATGCGCGATTCTTGCAAAGCCGGGCCTATCTTTATATGGACCTGTTTGCCCGTAACCTGAAATTCTTAATAGAATTAACCTTGGGTTTATTTTAGAGAGTTCTTCATAACCTAGTCCCCATTTTTCCAATGTGCCAGGTCTAAAGTTTTCGCAGATGACATCGCAGTTTAGGGT
>CALIMD010000311.1 GCA_938028645.1 uncultured Alphaproteobacteria bacterium | reverse complement strand
CGGGTTCGGGTTCGGGTTCGCCCTAACGAGGCGGTGCAGCATGCCCAATAATATAATTCATCCGCGTACCTATGATCATAATTAGATCCGATTCTCGGAAAGCTGCCGATCTAACTGTCATATATGAAAGGGGATGGTCTTCGGGGATAACACCGCGTCCCTGTGGTGTTGTATAAAATGGAATTTCCGTCTTATCCACAAATTCCCTTAATTCATCCGCAGCATCGGACCAAAGTATTCCTCCTCCAGTGACAATTACCGGTTTTTTTGCTTTTGAGAGGGCCTCAACCGTATCAGATATTAATTCTGGCGCAGCATGCGGCCGAGCTCTAGGCATAGATCTTCCTGAGATCGACCAATCAATCTCTGACTCATCAATTTTTTCATATAAAATATCCCCCGGGAAATCCAAATATACTGGCCCCGGCTTTCCGGCCATTGCTTTTTGAAAAGCAACATTTACCATTTCGGGTATCCGCGCTAAAGAATAGACGCGTTCAGCCCACTTTGTGCACGGCTTCATCATTCCTAATTGATCTATCTCCTGAAACACTTGTCTGCCATAAGCTTTGAAAGGACTTGAACCGCCAACCGCAACTACAGGTACACAGTCGATATACGCATTTGCTATACCTGTAATGAGATTGGTAACGCCCGGCCCACTTGCTGCCATACATACACTTGGTTTGTTTAACAATCGGCTATACGCTTGTCCCATAAAAGCTGCCGCTTGTTCATGGCGCACATCAATCGGTCTAATACCCTCTTTTATACACGACTCTTCAGCGAGGAGCATTGGTCCTCCCATAATAAAAAATAAGTCATTAACGCCCTCATTACGCAACGCCTTTGCCAATATTTCGGAACCAGTTAATTCAGCCACAAAGATATCTCCATATTAAATGCAATTATTACTTCATAATAATTTGACTTGTTTGTCACTTATTCTTGAATAGTTTATGCTAACGATACTGTCTGATATTAGACAGCCCCATCTTTTCTCAGTTTCTCTATTTCTTCTGGGCTCATCCCAATCCATTCAGAAAGCACAGAGTCGACGTGTTCGCCGAGAAGTGGAGATGCCGGTAAAGACAAATGCCCACCATCTACCTTTACTGGCCACGTTGGCATTTTATAACTACCTCGCTCGGGATGGTCCATATTTTGGAAAATGCCTCGCGAGTTAAGATCTTCATCGTCATAAAGCTCAGCCACATCAAGAACAGCGCCACATGGAACACCACATTCTCCTACGAGTTTCATGGCCTCTCGTTTTGTATGTTTCTTTGTAAATTCAGCCAAAATATTATCAATTACAGCTTCATTTTTTGCGCGTTCCTTTGGTCCTGAAAACCTTGGATCATCAATTAATTCTTCTCGGTCTAATAGTTTACATAACCTCTCCCAATGATGATTACCGGCTCGGGTTGTATAAATATAAACGTAGTCGTTTTTTCCGCCAGGTTTACACGGGAAAATACCTGTTGGAGCATTTCCCGTGGTAAACAGCTTAGCCCCCGCTCTCGGAGCAGCTTTACCGTTGAGATCCCGATATGCATAGGCTAGTCGAGTGTATTGTGTCATTGCATCTTGCATAGCTAATTGCAAATGCTCCCCTTGGCCAGTGGCTTGCTGTCGATATAGTGCACCAAGAATAGTAATTGACATTAACATTCCTGTTCCAGTATCGGCTAATGTCACCCCTGGTTTACACGGCTGCCCATCAGGCTCACCTGTTATACTGAGAACCCCTCCAGCGGATTGTCCTATCATATCGAATGATAAAAAATTTTCGTAAGGGCTGCCCTCAGCGAATCCTTTAACTGAGGCATAAATAATATTTGGATTTTCCTTTTTTATAGATTCAAAGTCCAAACCCATTCTTTTAACGACGCCAGGCGCAAAATTTTCAATGAAAACATTTGCTTCACGAACTAGCTTTTTAACAAGCGCCACCCCCTCTGGACTTTTCAAATTACAGGTTATACTTTTCTTCCCCGAATTAAATTGCATGAAATAAAATGAATCAATCCCATCTTTTTCAGATGTTGCATATCGTCCAGCATCACCACCTTTAGGGTTTTCAAGCTTTACTACTTCCGCTCCCAACCAGGCTAATGTTTCCGTGCAAGATGGTCCCGCCTCAAACTGGGTCATGTCTAATACCCGCACGCCGGCAAGCATATTAGTCTTATGATTAAATGTCATCTCGCTTCCTCCCAAAAGTTCGCATAGAGTGTTGCATGATTTTGTATTTTGATAGCATCTTATATGTGAAATCGACTACACTGACTTGATATAACTAACCCGTCGCAATTACCATTATTTTATGCTTAGAATGCGTATTCTAGGATGTAACGAAATCCTTAATTGTCTATTAATACTAGTTGATAAATAAACACAAATCTCAAAGGAATGCACGATGGGATATGAAACCATAGAGGTCACCCCACTAACTCCAAGGATCGGCGCAGAAGTAACAGGCGTAAAACTCACCGAACCATTGGGCAATCAACAATTCCAAGAGGTTCACGATGCACTTATGGAGCACTCGGTTATTTTCTTTAGAGATCAACCAGTAGATGTCAATCAACATAAGGATTTTGGGCGTCTTTTTGGTGACTTACACATTCATCCCGGCTCTCCACCCCCGCCAGGGCATCCTGAAATATTAATAGTTCATGCAGATAAAGACTCCAAGCATATAGCGGGAGAAAACTGGCATTCAGATGTATCCTGTGATGAAGAACCCCCTATGGGTAGTATTTTGCATCTATGGGAGGTGCCCGAAAGTGGAGGAGATACTCTTTTTGCTAGCATGTATGCTGCATACGACGCACTTAGTGAGAGAATGAAAGCTTACCTCGAAGGACTAAGCGCAACACATTCCGGTGAACAGATCTATAGAGGGCGCTATAATAATGACGACACCGGCGTGGTATATCCTCTGTCCGTTCATCCCGTTGTTCGAACGCATCCCGTTACTGGGAAA